>CBIHLW010000049.1:0-11219 GCA_966210755.1 uncultured bacterium | reverse complement strand
ATATGAGGTTGTTATTCCAGTTCATTCCTTCGCCCGTACCATTGATATACTGGCGGCTCTGGTTCAATTCTTCCTTTGCATTCAGATATTTCATGTAATAGGAAGTGGTGTCATCCGAATTATTCTCACTGTTCTGAAAACTCAGGTTTGGTGAATATATAATTGAATTCAAAGAATCAATTCTCCATACCAGGTTAAGGTTTACACGATGGTTATCGTTCCTGCTGAAAGAATTTCGAAGCTGGTCGTTGATGAATGTAGTATCGTTTGAAAATGTCTGGCGCAAACTGCTTTGCGTGTTCCTGGTTTGCGCCCGGTTGTAAAAATAGCTGCCGGTGATATCAAATGACGGACTCCAGGTATCACGATAATTGAAACCGATCTGATTGGCGGAGGTTAACCCGCTGCCCGATGATCCCAGATTAAGTCCACCGAAATTGCCACCGCCCGATCCACCCATGCGAATAATATTTCCACCCCTCATGCCACCCATACCCATACTACCGCCATTGCTGAACATACCCAGCATATCACTAACTGTAAATCCAATATTGCTAACGTTGTTTGATTTGGCGATCACTGAAGTTTGCATGGCCCCTTTAAAAAAATTGGCCGTTACGCCTGCATCATACCGTTCGTTGGTTCCATAACCTGCATATGCTTTCCCAAATACGCCCTTTTTCTTTTCCTTTTTTAATTTAAGGTTTATGGCTTTGCTTCGGCTTCCATCGTCAATGCCATTGAACTTTGATTGTTCACTCATGTCATCGAAGATCTCCACCTGGTCTATCATTTCAGCTGACAGGTTCTTGGTAGCCAGCTTGGGGTCATTTCCAAAAAACTCCTTTCCGTCCACATAAACCTTTTGCACGTTTTCACCCTGGGCTTTAACTGTTCCGTCTTTATCAACCTGCACACCCGGTAGTTTTTTCAACAGGTCCTCGGCTGTTGCATTCGGTTTGGTCTTAAAAGCACCGGCATTGAATGCGATGGTATCGCCTTTTATCCTGATGGGCGCCGCGTCTGTGATCACCACCCCTTCAAGTTCTTTATAAAACCGGTCAAGTTTTATGGTTCCCAGGTTGGCCACACTATTCACTGCACTTATAACAAACCGGTTTTTCCTGGTTTGCAATCCCTGAAATGAGGATACCAGATCATATTCACCGGCTTCCAGATTTTTTATTTCAAAGCTTCCGTTTTTATTGGTGAGTGTGAAAGATATAAGGGATGAATCTTTTACCCTGACCACCGATACTGTTGCGTCGCTGAGTAATGTAGCTGTGAGTGAATCCTGTAAAATGCCCCGAACGGTGCCGGCCACCTTTTGAGCACTACTGGCGCCAGCAGAAAAAAGGAAAATTGCCAGGATTAAAATAAACTTCTGCATAAGTGTTTTGATATGGGTACGAAGATATTCGGAAGTACTGTGAACTCCGGTTAAATAACGTTAAGAGCATGATGAATGGTATCTGAACAACATTTATCACAATAAATAAAAGGAAATATGGCCTGAGCCGCAATAGGAAATGTACGGATGATAAAGGCCTGCGGGGATGCGAACTGAAGGGGGAAAGTACCAGATTTTAAATTAATTCGATCGTCCGCACTTCAATGTAAAAAATATCCGTCTGTAATTACTGCTGAATATGTCTTTTACCTGTTTGTTACCCATTGAAGTTTTAATAAGGTGTTTTGCTTATTACCGGTTACCACGAATAATATGCTTTGTTCTTTTTAACTAAACAGGTATTCAACGTCTTCCTTGCTCAATGCCTTGACAAACGTAGCATCATCAGCAATCAGATCTTTGGCCAGTGATCTTTTCTTTTCCTGCAACTGCATGATCTTATCTTCAATGGTATCCTTACAGATCATCCTGTATGCGAATATATTTTTGGTTTGTCCTATACGGTGGGTACGGTCAATGGCCTGTTGTTCTACTGCCGGGTTCCACCATGGGTCAACAATGTATACATAGTCGGCTGCGGTAAGGTTCAAACCAACACCGCCCGCCTTCAGCGAAATCAGGAATACCCTGGTTTCCTCATCATTCTGGAAAGCCTGAATGGCTTTTTCCCTGTCGGGAGCCGAAGTGCTGCCATCGAAATATTCAAACTTTACATTTTGTTCTATGAGTTTTTCTTTGATAAGGGCAAGCATACCAAGGAACTGGGAAAATATCAGCGCTTTGTGGTTCCCTATGTTCTCGGTGATCTCTCTTGATAATTCTTCAAGCTTGATGGAATGATTAGGGAATTTTTCCTCTTCATTCAGTATGGCCGGGGAATCGCAGATCTGTCTTAGTTTCATCAGGCCCTGAAGGATGGTCAGTTGAGATCTTTGAATTCCCTGTTCTTCAATCGTACCCATGATCTTTGCCCTGAAATCATTCCTGTAAGCATCATAGATCCTTCTTTGCTCATCTTCCATTTCGCAGAATAATACCGTTTCCGTTTTATCGGGAAGGTCTTTGGCTACCTGCTCCTTTGTTCTTCTTAAAATAAAAGGATACAATATCTTTTTGAGATGTTCTTTTTGTTCGGCTTCTCCAAACTTGTCAATGGGTATGGCAAATTCCTGACGGAAGAATTCAACAGACCCCAGCATGCCCGGGTTCAGGAAATTCATCTGGGCATAAATATCAAAGGTGTTATTCTGCAAGGGTGTTCCGCTCATGCAAAGTTTGTGCTTTGCATTTAACAGGGATGCCGCCTTGGTTACCTTGCTTGAAGGATTTTTGATGGCCTGTGATTCATCAAGTATCACATAATCAAGTTTCATTTGGGTAAACAACTTAATGTCGCTCCTTAATGTTCCATACGTGGTGATGATCACATGATGCTTCGCCAGTTCTTCCACCTTACGGCTTCTGAGTGAACCGTGGTGAATATAATATTCAAGAGAAGGCGTGAATTTTTTTATTTCATTTTCCCAGTTATAGATCAGTGTTGTTGGACAAACCACCAGGGCAATCATATCACCGTCATACTGTTCGTAATAATATTGAAGGAAGGACAGTGCCTGCACTGTTTTACCAAGTCCCATATCATCGGCAAGAATTCCGCCCCAGCTTACATCATGCAGGTAATTTAACCATTGGAATCCTGAAACCTGGTATGGACGTAAAATTTCTTCCAGGTTGCCCGGTGCGGGGATCTCCCTGATCTTATCAAACTCTCTTATACGGTCATATTTTTCTTCCAGTTGTATGGTGAGTTCCTCAGCATTCCTGTTCTCATACAATTCATCGATCACACTAAGATGGTAACGGGAAAGTTTCAGCTTATCAGCCCTCCCTTCTCCTACGCGGAAAAGCAGGGAATATTTTTTCAGCCATTCCTCCGGTAGAATACCAAGGGTGCCATCGTTCAGTTGTACAAACTGTTGTTTATTGGCCAGGGCCTTTTTCACTTCAGCAACATTCACCTTTTGATCTCCAAACAAAATATCAACCTTGGCGTCAAACCAGTCGGTATGGCTGCTAATGTAAATATGCGTGGTTGGCTTTGCGGTATTGAACCTGAAATTCTTGAGCGATTCAAAACCATAGACCGGCGTTTTAGCCTCATTCATGGCATCAACAAATAAAAAGAACCAGTTGTTGCGCAACACCTCAGCACCTTTCAGTGCAAGTGCAGCTCCATCGTCGTAACTAACAAAATTGGAATGAAGCGTTCTCAATTTTTCAATGAAATCGGTTTCAGCTTCACGATTGCGATGCACTATGATCACCTTGTCACCATTTGGAATAACAAGTTGGTCTTTGTCCTTTGCCCTGGTGTCGTACCCTTTATAATTAAATATGGGAGAGAATACCAGGTAATCGCCTTTTTCCTGCAGGTACAATTTCACTTCAGGCTGACCATCTTTTATTTCAGATACCAGGCTCTTGTCAAAATCCACTTTATATTGTCTTGCCAGTGGCATTACGATCCTGCTCAATACCAACGGCCACTCATCGCGTTTTACTTTCATGATCCCATCAGGTAAAAACTGTTCAGCAGTTTCTATTGCTTCAGGATTCTGCCAGGTATAAAGCTGGTGGTTGTAAATAAACAGCAGGGACGTTTTTACTTCATTATCATTTAAGGCATGTGCAACTGCACCCGGACGGACAATACACTCGATCTCGTAATTTTTTCCTGCAGTGGCTACGCTGAACTGGGGCACCAGTGGTTCCGGGCCCACTTCAATCCTTTCGAGTGAATTGGTTTTGAAGGCCTTTCCCTTACCCAGCATATATACCGGAGAACTGCCCGAATCCGTAAAAAGTTTTTTGAGCTTGGGAAAAAGATATTCCAGGATCAGCTTGCGTGTATCTTCAGGCAGCTCGTCTTCTTCCTGGTGAATGATATTTTCCCAGATTCCGGAAAATGGTGAGTTACGGCTAACATATTTATTTACTTCTGAATCCTGAAGCTTACGCACTACAGAAACCAGCTGTTTATCTTCTTCGCTATAGGCATCGATGCTGACATACCTCGACAGGTCGAGCTTTTGAACCTGACCGGTAATGTTGGCATCTTCATCCATCTCCCCTTCAACCAGTTCCACATTAAAGAAAGGGTATCCTTTTTTATTGAAATTGATCACAATGCCGAGACGCCTCGACACCTGTTGCTCCCTCGGTGCCGGTTCTTCCTCTTCAACTGTTGCCAGGTTTTCCACCTTTGGCCTTGACAGGGGCAAAGGAGCTATGATCCGTTTAATAGAAGGATCCAGTACTCTCAGGAAAGGCTTCCCGTCTTTATAATTGAATTCAAATTTTCCCCGCAGGTCATCATCAAGTGAGTAACCATAGGCCTCAAGCAGTTTATTTTTTTCCTTGTCCCAGTTACGGATGGTTTCAAAATAATGCTGGCCTTTAGTGTATAAAAAATGAAGAAAAACAATCACCTTGGGAAGGCATAATAAATGTTCCGTATCCTGGTAATCGCTGCTGGTATCGAAATTTCTTTCTTCATTACGCCGGAGTATAACCGAAAAATCCTGGCCTTCAATATTAACCCTGGCCTTCACCATTTCATCTTTAGCAGACTCAATGACTGGTTTTTGCTCTTTTAAGTATTTCTCTGCTTCATCAACTATTTCATGGCTTGACAATAGCTGAATGGTCCTTAAATCAATTGTTTTCATTTTGGCCACGGTATGCTTCTGGTCATAACTTATATCACCTGTTTGCAACTGGCCCCGGTCTATCATTTCCTGCAGTCGGATCAATGCAGCGGCTTCATGGCGGCAGATATCCCCAAGATTGTATGGGCAGGCGCACCGAAGTGAAACGGCCTTCGGGTCCTTGTAATTGGAAATATAAACTTTATAATAAGTGGAATAGTTGTCGTCTTTCACACGAAACACAACAGATCCAAACAATTCGTCATGATCAGCAAGATCAACGAAACCAATAGCATGGATTTTTTTACCGCGACGGATCACTTCATCACTTCCATGGGTATAAACGTATTTGAGCAAATAAGGTAAAGCCAAAAGATATTTGTTTTTGAGATGCCTTTTTTGAAAGTTTTTAGCGGAAGTGTCTTTGCCGCTTTTTCACTTAATGTTCAATAGCCGGCCATAAGATTTACCATCCAAAAAACTACAAACAGTTCAAAAAAGGGCAATCTGCAAAACTAACTGAATCCATGGGAGAAAACCTGATGATTTTATTTATTTCTTAGTTAAAAGGATGGAAGTTTTCTGCCGGAACACAACGGTTACCGGCTTTCAGCAGGTCAGGTCATGTTTTTTGCTCAAAATTTAATGGGAAAATGAATGGTGAATACCGGCGATCTTCATTGAGGATTGTTAAAAACAACAAGCTTTCCATTTCTGTACTCCGGCAAAATATTGGCGAGGTTTTCAGTAAGACAATGCCTGATATCCTTATCAAGTCCGAAATTGGTAAGCCGGTGATAATGAGATGCGTCATTTGTTTTCATAAATTCATACAGATCTTTTTTTGCTGCATTATAGAGTGTAAGCGCCATGCCCGATGAATCGCAATTCACTGAAAAATGTTGTTTGATCTTTGAAATAACAGCGCCTGCAAATAAAGTATCTTCCATATTGGGCTTATCCTTCCATGCGGCACATCCCAGGATCACATTTTTATTGATGCCGGCCAGGTGATCACATACTGCAGAAAGATTAAGAAATGATCCTGTTATGATCTCTGTTGCTCCCCTTGACAGGGCCATGTGCAAAAGCTTTGTTCCATTGGTAGTGGTAAGTACCAGGGTCCTGCCTTCAATAAATTCTTTAGGATATTCAAAAGATGAATTGCCATATTGTAATCCATCTGCCACCTTTCCGTCTCTTTCACCCGCTGTTATACATTCAAGCTCTTTTCCAAGCTGTATGCACCTTTCAACACTATCAACCGGTATCACCTCCCTGGCACCATTATAGAGCGCCGTTGCAATGGTTGAAGTGGCCCGTAAAATATCTATGACCACTACCACGGTATTGGTAACGTCGTACAAATGCAGAAGGGCAGGTGAAAGGCAGGTATATAAACTTGGTTTTTCCATCAGGCTAATATTTGTTTCCACTGGTTGGATTCCGCAAACTGTTTGATCATTTCATTTCTTTTATGAAGCAGGGTGGTCATATATCTTTCAAGATATAACCTGTTCAATAGTTTTCCTGCCAGGCCATTTTTCAATTCATAATGAAACTGGTCGATCATGATGGTTCCGTTTTCAATGGACTTAAAATAATGTTCATGCTTCATCATTAAGAAATCACCCTGAACCTGTTCATCCACAAAAAAATCTGGTCTTTGAAACCTGGTGATCTTTACTTTGAGTATCCTTTTGCTGAAAAGATGTTTTGCCGTCCAGGTTACGGTATCGCCGGTTTTCATTAATCCGCTCATCACTCCATCAATGATCTTTTCATCAAACTGCGACATGGATTTTTTGTGCAGATCAACACTCCTGCTCAGATCAAATACCCTGTCGCAGGGAGCGTTGATAAATGTTGTAAGATGAATAAGGGACATGAATTTAATAATAAGGTGAATGGAACGCGGCCTGCTATACAAAAGGGATCTTTACTACTTTGGCCTGTAATAATTTGTCGCGTACCTTAATATAAATGGGGTGGTCAATATCTGAGTGGCCTTTACTTACATAGCCCATACCGATGGCTTTATTTAATGAAGGCGACTGGGTTCCGGAAGTTACGTATCCGATCTGCGCACCTGTGTGATCTTTTATTTCATAACCATGGCGGGGAATTCCTTTGTCGATCATTTCAAATCCTACAAGCTTTCGCCCAACACCAGCTTCTTTTTGTTTTTGAAGGATCTCCTTAGCAGTAAAGTCTTTTGTGAATTTGGTGATCCATCCCAATCCGGCCTCAAGCGGTGAGGTGGTATCATCAATATCGTTTCCATACAAACAGTATCCCATTTCAAGTCTCAGGGTATCTCTTGCTGCCAGTCCAATGGGCTTCAAACCCTGTGGGCCGCCTTTTTCAAATATTGAATTCCATATCTTTTCAGCATTTCCATTTTTGTTTTCAAAATAGATTTCAACACCTCCGGCACCCGTGTAACCTGTGGCACTGATAAGTACATTATCCACGCCATCGAATTTTCCTTTTACAAACGTATAGTACTTCAGATTCATGATGTCCATTTCAGTAAGTGCCTGAAGGATCCTTGTTGCATTAGGACCCTGTATGGCCAACAGACAGGTATCATCAGAAATATTATGCATTTCTGCATTGTTGGTATTGTGTTTCTGAATCCAGTTCCAGTCCTTTTCAATATTTGATGCATTAACCACTATCATGTACACTTTATTCTCTTCAATACAGTAAATGAGCAGGTCATCTACTATGCCCCCTTCATTATTGGGCAAACAGCTATATTGGGCTTTCCCCGCTGTAAGTTTGGAAGCATCATTAGAGGTAACCCTCTGAATCAGGTCCAGTGCATGTTCCCCTTTCAATATAAATTCTCCCATATGACTTACATCGAATACACCTGCGTTCTTTCTAACCGCGTGATGCTCATCGTTGATGCCTGTATAACTGATCGGCATGTTATAACCCGCAAACTCGGCCATTTTTGCTCCCAATGCTATGTGCTTATCTGTAAATGGTGTATTCTTCATTATAAATTTTTAAAAGTGCAAAAATAAAGCTTTTAAACTGCGCAAAGGAGAGCGGAAAGCTGCATACGCACACTTTCTCTTTATATGAATAAAAGGCTCCAAAAGGAGCCTTCGCATTTCCGCCATAAGCGGACCAACTTCAACCGAGTTGAATTAAATGATCATTGGAATGAACGAAAGATGATCCGGAGTATTTTTCTTTATATTAATTTTTTTGTTGTACCCCGTACTTTGGGGAACGCTATCCCTTCTTTCCAGCCTTTCCCTTTCTCTCTGGAATTCTTCCTTTTGTCTGTCCAGCGCTCTTTCTTTTTCTTCCAATTCGCGCAACCTGTCTTCACTGGACTGGGGTTCGTAAACACCTTTTTCATCTTCAACAACTTTCGATGATTCCGCCAGTTTACCCTCCGTGGTCATAATATAATTTACATTGGGGCTCCACCTGAAATATTCATCATAGTCCCAGTCCGTTTCATAACGGTTGCGACGTTGCCAGGAACCTCCATGGTTTCTGAAACTGCGGATTACCCATGGGTTGTAGGCATGCCGTACCGATTCATCAAACATGATCTCTTTTCCTACCGGAACATGTATTTCAATGATCACACCCTGCCCGCGAAATTTGCTTTGTCTGTCAATACCCAGGCCACTTCCAATATTTAAAATACTGTCCTGGTTTGAGACATGGAAAGCGATTCTTTCAGCACGGTTCCTTGCATCTTCAAGATTATTTCCTGCACTGTATTTATAAACCGTTACATGATACAGAGAGTCATCACTTTTTTCAACCCTCAGCTTTACATTATTGTATTTCAGAGAATCGTCAGTAATATCCCATCCGGTATTTTCTTCTCTCATCCACCATCCACCGCCCGAATACCTGATATCCGGTTCGTTTACCCGTACTATGAGCCTGTCGTTTACAGGTTGTGACAGGGAAACAATGTTTGATACTCTGTCGTAGGACCTGAGGTCTTTTGCAATGCTGATAGCAAACAAAATGGCAAACACCCAGCCCGCGGTCCAAAGACCACCGAATATCCATCCCATATAATGATTTCTGGATCTTATTCTTGCCAGTCTTCTGATCAGCCAGGTCATTAAAGCAATGATAGGAACTGCAATGAATAACAATAAGGTACCCCATGCCAGCACTTTTTGGTAATTAGAGCTCCACAGGAAATTGTTGATGGGCCACCAGGCTACACCGCCAAACAATACAGCCATCAGTGCTGCGAACAAGGACAAGGTTATAGTGCCGAGAATAAAAATGAAAAAGGCTTTGAATAAAACACCAATGATATGCCCACATCCGCTTGCAACAGGTTTTGATGATTCGGATATTTCAGAAGCAAATGCCCTGCCCCTGGTTTTTCCAAATTCTTTGGCCCGTTCACTTAATTTTTGGGCAGAAACCTTAACTTCTTCACTCCAGGTATCCATACGGTTTTTAAAATCACCCATGCCTTCCTGAACATTTTGACGGATGCGGTTCACGTCTACTTTTTCTCCACGCATTTCCATTTTCTCATACGGACTTCTTGCTTCAGGCAGAACAATCCATAATATGATGTAGGCAAGTACAAAAGTTCCCGAGAAAGAACCTATGAAAATGTTGGGGAATATATCGCGTTCCCACATAAAGAAAATTCCATTCAGGATGCCAAAAAGTATATTCAATACCAGTGGCGTGGCAAACAACAAACGGAATAACCAGGATGGTTTATTGAAATAGGCAGCCAGTCCCCCGGCAACACCCGCAATGACCCTGTCGTCGGGGTTACGGAAAAACCGCTTGCCCACATATCCATCCAGATCACGAACCGGCAGTATGATCCAAAGAGCGATATAGATGATAATGCCGGTTCCAAAGCCACCAAACGTGATAATGGCAAACAAGAGACGGATGATGGCAGGATCCACATTCATATAATTGGCGATCCCTGCACACACTCCTCCCAATAATTTATCTGAGGCATCACGGTATAAACGGCCTTTACCTTTGCGTGACTCACCATAAGTGAAGTTGGTGGTGGATGGCCCGGAAGATGCAGCTCTTTCTTCAGCTTCTACCTGCTCAAAATCTTCGATCCGGCCCATTGAATTGATGATCTCCAGCACATCGTCATCAGTAATAGCCGCAGCGCCTTTTTTGATCTTGTCGTTCATGAGCTCTGCAATGCGACTTTCTATATCGTTGATGATTTCATCCCGCCCTTCTTCATTGGCAAAATACCGCCTCAGGCTTTCAATATATCTTTGCAAACTTTCGTAAGCGGAATCCTCGATGGGGACCACCCGGCCTGATAAGTTTATGTTGATGATCTTTTTCATTTTTAATGATGCTTTGGTTGAAGATTTATGTTGCGTTTATGTTTTAGTCCGCAAGTCGTAGATTGATTAAGTATTATTTTCTTTACTGATGGTCAATTTGTTTACACCGTTGGAGAGTTCCTGCCAGGTTTCCTCCAGTTCCTTATAAAATTTTTCACCCTTTTCAGTAAGCGAAAAATATTTTCTGGGAGGTCCTGAATTGCTTTCTACCCAACGGTAGGTGAGCATGTCTGCGTTTTTCAGCCGGGTAAGTAGCGGGTACAAGGTGCCTTCAAGTATCTGAAGGTTGGCAGCTTTCATTTCTTCCACTATATCACTGGGATAGGCTTCCCCCCTGCGAATTATGGAAAGAATACAAAACTCGAAGATCCCCTTTCGCATCTGGCTCTGTGTATTCTCAATATTCATGGTCCTTTGTTTTTTTTCCGGGTTGTATTTAACCGGTACGGATATATGTTGATTTGTTTGACAGAACAAAGATAGGAGTTCCTATGGTACTATGCAACACATAGTACCAAGTTTTTTATGGTAATTAGCAACACAATGTAGGGGATACTTAAAAACGCATTGATTCTCAATGGTTTAGTCAGATTCCATTAAATTGTTTTTTGGATAATCGGTTCAAACGGAATTTAAATGGCAAGGAATTATATGAGTTAGGAAATTTATCTGGGCAAAGGATTTCCATTTTTTTATTCAGCCAATGCACCTCATATTTATAAGTCATGTATAAGATAATTTCTATTTTATTACTGGTAA
>CBIHLW010000048.1:0-11604 GCA_966210755.1 uncultured bacterium | reverse complement strand
TTGACTTAAATTCTTCGAATACCGGGTGCTCCAGATCGATCTTATAAACAGGGTTCATTGAAAGTTTTTTGCTTGTCATGTCAAAAGCATAAATGCCTTTATAATTCTTATTCCCGGGTTCATCATCTTTGATTGCAAGCAATAACCTGTTGTTCCTTTGATCGTATGTAAGTCCTTCGATGTTATGTTCTGCTGTGAGTTCGGTTTTGTATTGGTTAATACCTGAATTATCATTGATTGGAATTTCATATAATTGTCCATCGGACCTTACTACATATATCGTATTTCCGTTTAAGGCTATGCCTTCATAGTCACCGGTGCCTCCAAACGGAATTTCTTTCTCAATCCTGTTTGTGGATCTGTTATATACAAAAACAATTCCTTCTTCATCCTGCACGCAAAGGAACCTGTCCTCGTCCAGGTAAACTATTCCGGAAACTTCTTTAAGTCTGTCCGGGAGTTCCCATTTGGCTGCGATATGTACACCAGGTGAAGATTGGCTTCCATCCATGTCTTTATCCTTTTTGGTTGTAGACGCTTTAGTGGATGAATGTCCATTTACCACCCCTGCTATATCCCGCCAGAATAAAGAACCTCCAACTAAGATCACTGCTGCTAATAATACTCCGAATCTCATGATTAATCTTTTTAGGGTGAATAATAAATGTTTCCGTTCATGCTACATCAATCCCAATAGGCAATGGTTTTATCCTCTTTTCCGTTGGCTGAGAAAACCAGATTCAAATCCTTTCCCGGTCCTTCCAGTTCAACCTGGTAAAACATCATTCCATTTTTTTCCAGCATTTCAATATCATCAATAGTATATTCTTTGTATTGAGAATTGATGGTCTGTAAAATGGGTCCGGGCATTGCTGACATTGGCAGATCCTGTTTTTTCATTTCAGTAATTCCTGTTGCATTTATCAGAAGTGAAATATCAGTACTGTCATTCAGTTGAAATTCCGCTTCGTATAGCTGATCCTTTTTTTCCCACTCTACTTTATTGGTACCTGGGAACTTTTCTTTTACTGCATTGAGCACCACAGATGGAACTTTGTCCTCTGAAATTCTTTGATTGCTGCATGCCTGGATCATGAAAAGGATCAGCGCCATGCCTATCAAGTTTAGTTTCATATTGAATGAATTAATTAGGGCAAAGCTCTCAAACAAATCAGGAAAGAATTGGGAATATCAGGATGGGAAGCTGAGTATCATATGATGCCGGCCATCAAATTGATAAGCAATAGAAAAACTGAAGAGCCCGGTGATAGCTTTGGCAATGGCCAGTCCCAGGCCGGTAGACTGTCCCGATACCACTTCTTTATTAAACCGGGTAAATAGACTTTTTGGATCCAGCGCTTTTTTATTTCCTGTATTAATGATCTCTAATGAGGAAGGTGTAATAATTATTTCTATTGTTCCGGCAGTATGGTTATGTACAATTGAGTTTTTTATAAGGTTGCTAATTAATACCGAAGCCAGATCGGAGTTCATGATTATATTACATTCGCCCTCTTCATTCACTGTTACGGTGATTTGAGAAAAATCGAGCTGATCTGAAAAGTCTTTTAAAATGTTTTTTACAAGCTCATTTATATTGATGTTTTCGGTTGATACAAATTGTTTGTTTTCAATTTTGGACAAAAGCAACAATGAACGGTTTAGCCTTGTGAGGCGTTCCAGGTTGTCAAGGGCCGATCCTAATAAAATGGACCCTTCTTCGTTTAATTGATGCTCAGATAAGGCCTCGAGTTTATTAATGCTAATGGCTAAAGGAGTTTGCATTTCATGAGATGCATTTTCAATAAATTGTTTCTGACTGCTGTATACATCAATATTGCTTTGCAACATTTTCTGCACAGCTTCATTTAACAGGCGGAACTCTTCAATTTTGGTAGGCCGCATAACGATTGATGGCTTTTCCAGCCTGAAAGTTTTAAGTTGTTTCAGCAAGTGATAAAAAGGCCTCCAGATCCTTTTCAGCAAATAATTATTCAGAACAAGAATAGTAGTTATAAGACCAGCATAAAGCCAGATCAGCGCGTACAGTAGTTCGGAAACCAGATCATCTTCCTCAACCATTGATGTAACTACCTGCATCCGGTAATATTGATCATTATGTTTAAATGCGGTCCTTAATAAACGGACAGGCTCATAGTCCTGCTCATTTTGCATATACATCATGGTGTCTAGATACAATTCATGAATGCTTTTTGCAGTTACCTCGTCTATGGGTGTGATGCTATAATCCGTTTCGTCGAATCCTGATTTTTTAAGTATCGTTGGGTCAACAAGTGCTTTTTGTAATATCAGTCCTTTGCGGTTATCCAGACCATCATCTATGCTATCATAGATCTCGTCGAGCATGGCGTAATAGAATATTGCGGCCCACAATGATAAGATCAACAATAGAAAAATTGCCAGGTAAGTGGTTGTATAGTTAAGGACCTTCATGAGGTGATCAGTTTATAACCAAGGCCGTAAACTGCAGTAATCTCAGGTTTTGCATTATGGTCTTTAAGTTTCTTCCTTAGGTTTTTTATCTGGGAATAGATAAAATCAAAGCTATTGGTTTCATCAATATAGTCGCCCCATACATGTTCGGCAAGAGCCGACTTATTAACCAGCCTGTCTTTATTTGTTGCCAGATAAAGTAGTACTTCATACTCTTTTCTGTTTAAAGAAATACTTATTCCATCAACAGATACTTTTCTAAGTTCTGTATCAATCTTCAGGTTTTCAATTTCAATAGTTAATGAACCGCCCAGCGTTTTGCGGCGAATGAGTGATTTCACCCTTGCATGTAATTCAGCAATATGAAATGGTTTAGGCAGGTAATCATCCGCACCCAGGTTGAGGCCGTTTACTTTGTCTTCAATTGAACCTCTGGCTGAAACAACGATAACTCCTGTTTCTTTACCATCTTCTTTCAATTCCTTTAATAATTCCAGCCCGCTGCCTCCGGGAAGTCCAATGTCAAGTAAAATGCAGTCGTAATCGTAGGTCTCAAGTTTGTTACGGGCTTCTGTTTATTCTTTCGCTGATTCAACTTTGTATTTTTCCTTTTTCAATGAGGAAATAATATTGTCACGCATGTCAGGTTCGTCTTCTATTACAAGGATCTTCATGTTCAATAAATAGCTTGGGGCAGATACTGAAAATCCTATGCCATTGAATATGCATCATTGCAAATTTTGATCAGATCAAATGCGTAACGATCTTAGAAATCTCACAAACCTTAAGCGGGAAAGAACAACAGGTAAAAAGTTAAGCTGACAGATATGGAACCTGCAGCCAAAGGATCAGCTTTGTTTTCTTACATACCTGGTTAGAATCACAATTTGCTGTCCATCAATTTTTCCTTCAATCTGTTCCGTATTATCAGGTACCAGCCGGATGTTTTTGATCACTGTGCCAAGTCTGGCGTTAACAGAAGCACCTTTTACATCCAGATTCTTTGTAAGAATCACCGTGTCACCCTGTTGCAATACCACTCCATAAGCATCTTTGTGAAGATCAACAGATGCCTCATTTACATGGTCGCCGGTTGCTTTGGCCCATTCCAGCACCTGATCGTCAAGATAAAGCATATCAAGTTGGTCTGATGCCCAGCTTTCGTTGCGAAGGCGATTCAACATGCGCCAGGCTACAACCTGTACTCCCGGAACCTCACTCCACATGGTTTCGGTTAATACTTTCCAGTGTTCACTATCCAATTCCTCTTTTTTTTCTAATTGTGCTATGCATTTTGCACAGGCCATAATGCAATTATCCGCATCTCTTCCTGATTGGGGTAAAACATCATAAAGCTGAATATTATTTTCTGAACCGCACAATTCGCATTTATTTTCACTTCTTTGTTGTATTTGCTCTTCAAGTTTCATGCGATGACTTTTGCCGCGAAGTTATTGTTTTAGGATTGCAGAAATCAGGATTGTGCATCCGGAAGATGGTAAACTGGATGCAGGTATCAATTATCCCTGATGTATACTGGCCGGATCAGTTAAATAATACCTGCTTTCAGGTATTTTAGATTGCCTGTTTTTCTATTATGTTTGTGCCCTGAATAGTAAAACTTTCCGTAACCAAAACTAATAATTCATGAGAGCTAAACTTGTACTCCTATTCTCAATTCTTTCTTTTAACTGCTTTTCCCAGGATCTTGAAGAAATAAATGGTGCTGCGGTTTATTTTAAGGCCGGTGTCAACGCCAGTAATTTTATTAATTGGGATGATAATGAACCCACCAACACACTGGTTAGTCCAAGTGGAGGAGTGGGCGTATATATTGCTTTGGGGAAACCAAAACGTAAAACAACCTCCATGGCCATTGAAGGTATATTCTCCGGCCAGGGATTTAAACTTGAGCAAACAAATGAAACCGTTAAGGTAAGAACCACTTATTTTAATCTTTCGGTGATGTTAAGGCAATACTTTGGCCACATGTATTTAACCGCGGGTGGAGAACGTGGATTTTTGATGTCAGCCAAGGAGATCTTTGAAACGGGAAGTGAAGATGCACCGGATGGGGTTTACCATAAAGGTGTTTGGAATGGGATAGGTGGAATCGGCGTAAACTTTGGAAGTAAAAATTCCCGCCAGGTTGATTTTGGTCTGGAGTTCACTTATAAGCATGGCTTAAGTGAGATCCGTAAGGACTTTGTTAAGGCCAGGCATTCGGTTTATAATTTCTCTATGTTCATCCCCGTTTCTATTGTAGCAGAAATAGCTGCGGGAATGCAGTAATAAAACTATTGCTCGATATATAAGGACCAGGCACATGCCTGGTTTTTTTATATCATGATCGTTCAATTAGGCTGGCGTAACAGATCAGTTCAACGGGGTATTATTTTTGATGCAGTAAGATAAAAAAATGAATAGCATCAACAATCAGCAACCTGAAGACAACTACGAAGATTTATGGGGCGAAAAAGCCAGGATGAAGATCAGGGAATTAAATGAAAAAGCCTCAAGTTGTTTTTTCTGTACCGATCTTAAAGTAGGACAGCCATTTGATGCAAGACCAATGTCGGTTCAACAACTGGATGATGATGGAATTTTCTGGTTTCTGAGTGCTAAGGATAGCCATAAAAATAAAGCCGTTGCATCCGATCCATTTATTCAATTGCTTTTCCAGGGTTCGGATTATTCGGATTTTTTGCATTTGTATGGCAATGCAACTATTGATGATAATAAGGAAAAGATCAAAGAATTGTGGAACCCAATGCTTAAAACATGGTTTACAGAGGGCGTAGATGATCCAAGGATTTCGGTTATCCGGTTTGAGCCTGATGGAGGTTATTACTGGGATACCAGGAATAATATAGCTATTGGCCTGTTGAAAAGGGTAGCGGGAGCAATTTCAGGCAAAACGCTGGATGATTCCATAGAAGGAACGTTAAATGTATGATCATTTAAATGAAGGATTTATTTTTCGGTTTGCGTTAAGCTTATCATTTGTAGGAACTTAATGTCTCTCTAAGTTTTTTATTGTTTTTGATCTTGTTGCACCTGAAAAAAAATTAGATAAAGGTTACATCATAGTCATGATTTTTCTAAACGGGACAGTAGTAATTCACACGTTTACATATTAGGGAGCCTAAGGGAAAAGAATTTTATCTTCGGCAAATTCGAATCAAAGCCTGCTGAATGGATATACTCACACTGATATCTTTCATTGTAACCTTGTCCGCCCTGCTTGCATATATAAATATCAGGTTCCTGAAATTGCCGTCAACCATTGGTGTGATGGTTTTGTCGATCTTATTATCACTCCTGGTTTTGTTAGCCGGGAAGGCCTCATCACTATCTGCATTTTTTAGTGACATTTTGCACCAGCTTGACTTTTCCAGGTTCATATTGAATTTCATGCTGGGTTTTCTTTTGTTTGCAGGGGCCCTTCATACAGATATCAATAAGATCAGAAAATTCCGGACTCCCATTTATACTTTTGCAACCCTCGGTATCCTCATCTCTACATTCCTGGTAGGTACGGCCTTGTATTTTATTATACCATTGATCTATGAACCCGTTTCCTATATTCACTGCCTGATTTTTGGGGCTTTAATTTCGCCCACAGATCCGATAGCGGTTCTTTCAATTTTACACAAGGCAGGGATATCGCCATCTACCGAGGCCAAGATCACAGGAGAATCTTTATTTAATGATGGTGTAGGCGTTGTTGTATTTATCACCTTATTTGATATTGCCGGGGGAACGGGCCGGATAAATGCAATAGATGTATCGGTTTTATTATTAAAGGAAATTGGCTTAGGTATTCTGTTTGGATTGTTTATAGGCTATCTCGGATTTATGATGCTGAAAAGGATCGATCATTACCAGACAGAGGTGTTGATAACCCTTGCCCTCGTTTTTGGAGGAACCGCACTTGCTTCCATCCTGCATTTTTCAGCGCCATTGGCAATGGTTTTAGCCGGCTTGATCATTGGCAATCAGGGAGTGAAAGAAGCTATGTCGGAAGAGTCGGGAGATTACATGCTAAAGTTCTGGGAGATGATAGACGAAATATTCAATGCTATTTTGTTTGTAATGATAGGATTGGAACTGATGGTTATACCGTTTGAATTAACCTTCATTGTAATTGGTCTGGTTGCGGCGCTTGTGCTTCTCGTTTCAAGATATCTTTCACTTATTATACCTTCTTATCTTTTTCATTTCGGAAGAGAATTCAAACCGGGTACATTTCTGGTGATGACATGGGGAGGCCTGAGAGGTGGTGTTTCTGTTGCACTCGCTCTTTCCTTAACTGTTGACATGGAACGTAATTTAATAGTATCAATAACCTATGTGGTGGTATTATTTTCAATTGTGGTACAGGGTTTAACGCTTGGCGGATTGGTTAAGAAATTAAACAGCCCTCCAAAACAGAAATACTGAATGTCTTAATCCATACATTATCATGAATTCAAAATACTCATTTATATGCCGGATAAACGGCCACATCGTAATTTCCCGTACACATCGCACCAGTTAACCATTGTACAATTAATTTTAATTTTTACATATGTCAGTATCTAAACCTTTAACCTGGCGCGAAAAGCTTCATCAGGTGATCTATGAATCGAATACCCCCGCCGGAAAGGTTTTTGATGTATCACTCCTGATTCTGATCATCGCAAGCATTGTTGTTGTTATGCTTGATAGTATTGATTCGTACAATAAAGAGTATGCCTATTTATTTGATTTTTTTGAATGGGGTTTCACCATCATATTTACCATTGAATATATTTTAAGACTGGTTTGCATTAAAAAGCCCCTGATGTATGTTACATCATTTATAGGCATTGTTGACCTTCTTGCCATCATACCCTCTTACCTGACAATATTTTTCCCGGGAGCCAATTCATTGCTGGTGTTCAGAGCATTAAGACTGATACGTGTTTTCCGGATCTTCAAGCTTGCCCATTTTTTATCGGAAATGCAGTTCCTGAAGGCTGCCATCAAAAGCAGCTTAAAAAAGATCAGCATATTTATGTTGGTAGTCCTCAGCATTGTGATCATTCTGGGCTCGGTAATGTACCTGGTAGAAGGAAAGCAAAACGGTTTTAACAATATCCCGGATTCTATTTATTGGGCAATTGTAACCATTACAACAGTTGGTTATGGTGATATTGCACCGGTTACACCATGGGGTAAGGTGATAGCTTCTGTTATGATGTTCATTGGATATGGGATCATTGCTGTGCCCACAGGAATAATAACAACAGAAATGGCACTGGCCGGTAATCGAAAACATGGTCACGAAACCTGCCCGGGTTGTGGTAGGGAAGGTCATGATGCAGACGCAAAATTTTGTAAATGGTGCGGTAGCGGCCTGTAAAAATTATTTTAACATGATTGGCGCTGCACCGGTTGTTTCACATCCATAGCCCACGGTTTTAACCGTGGGTTAATTGTTTCGAGGCTCTTTAGGTTAATGGTTTCAACCATTTACCAATGCTTGGTCATTGAACCGAATGGTTCATGGGTAAACCATTAAAATGGTTGTGCGGCGATCGTTTTGGATCACCAACCCACGGTTGAAACCGTGGCCTATGGTAACAGGCGAACCCTGGGCAAAACTTCCGGGATGCAGACTTTCAACCTCTTACCTATCCTGATATTCGCCTGTTTCAAAATGTTTTGTTAAAGGGAAAAAACCTACCCAACGGTTTTTGGTCAACAGGGGGTATTGTTCCTGAAGCGGTAACAAAGCCGCTTCATAAAAACAAAACCTACAACTCAAATCAGACTAAAATGAAACATTTGATCTTAAAACCGGTAAATTTTATTTTCTTTCTATTTTTTCTTTTGGCATGTTCCAAAGATGATATTATTCAACCTGGTCCGCCTCCTCCGCCTCCCGGTAATGGCGGACAACCTATAATAAAAGGGCTATTTAAATTCAGTCTCAATCCAGACCTGTCCGGGCAACCTTACCATAGCAGCAACCTTACAGCTGTTGTAAATATTGCCAATGAGAACAATGAAACAATTGAAAAGACCCTGCAACTGAACATTTCAGGTGCTGTAACCACAGAAACCCTGGAATTACCTGTTGGGAATTACAGGCTTACGTCCTTAAAAATGGTGTATGGTGGGGTCTATACCCATTTTGCAGCTCCCATCTCAGGTTCCGTAAGATCCGCCCAGGTTCAAAAGCCGCTGTCAATCGACTTTACCGTTCATAAACAGGGTATTAAGGAAATTGCTGTGGAGGTATTGAAAGTGAATACTAATGATAAGCCACAGGATTTTGGTTATCCTTCAGGTGCATTCGACAATGGGCAATCCGATGCTGATCCTTATATCAGAGTGAAGTTGAGAGCCATTATGCAAATAGGAGATGTGTTGTACGACAGCATCCCGGCATCATTGGTTATATCTACCTGGAATGAAACAGGTGAAATGCAGACCACATACGGTTCCTTAAAAGCCGGAGTGAACCTGGTGCCGGTTTTGAAATCAGCAGTCAGATACGAATTCCGTGTTTCGAAATGGGGTACAACTGATATGATGACGCTTAACAGACCTGATGTGGATGAAAATACGGTATACACACTGGGAGGCAGCAGGGAAGCAAAAAAACTGAAATCCGAAAGAGTTTACAGGCAGGTGAATGGAAATGATGTTCCTGAAAGTAAAACGGATTATTTTTATGATGGCGCCGGTAAGCTTTTAAAAATTGAATACTGGCTCAGGAGGCTGGACAACTCTCCCTATTTGTCCATGACAGATGAATTTGAATACCAGTCAGGAAAAGTTTCCAAGATTAACCGCACCGATAAAACAATCCAGTCACTCACCGGAAGCACTTCCTTCACTTACGACAACCAGGGTCGCATAACCAATATGGATCACACGGAAAGTGGTAAACAAACTATTGCTGATGTAAGTTATCATCCATCAACACAGGAAGTGAATATTCATTATACATATCCCGGACTTAGTTATGATATGAATTATTTTATGAGTTTCAGCAGGGGCAATCTTATCATGGGTTCGGCTGCAACATCCCATAACAACACGGAACTGGGCAGGTATGACCATGATCTTAATATCAACCCTTACAGGCATATGAACTGGCCAAACCTTTTTCTGACAAACAGCTCTAAAAATAATGTGACCTGGCAACAGAAAGAATACTATGGAAGCTATCCAGTTACTGATCCTTACAGCTTTAATTATAAATACGATGCGGAAGGATATCCAACAGAATTGGTAAAACATTTCAGAACCTATATTACAGGCAATTATGCCTATTCAACCAAAACCGTTTTTATATACTAAGAACAAACAAAATGTAAAAAAGATGTGAAGCTATCAGGAACAACAGAACCGGTTATTTACTTTGCTCCATGTCTTTTTTTTAAAAACTAAAATTGATCCAACTATATTTAAAATTGCAACTATGTCTTTCAGATTAATTATTGCCGCTACGGTTTTCACTTTATGTTCCTGCACGGCCGCCAAAGTTTCTGTTCCCAGCCAGTTCAGGGAAAGTGCAACCCGTTTTCCGGTGAAAGGTCTAAATGGCTGGATGGTCAAACAGAAATTGAGCTTTGGGCCCTATCAAACCTCAAATATTAAAAGAGGATGGGATTTTTCAAATTCATTTCAATTTACAAAGTTCAATGTGCGCCCGGAAGAAATGCTGTTGAAGGTATTTGACATTGATACAGATAAGAAAAATCTCAGCCAGAAGAATAAATTTCAATACATCATTGAAGCGGGAGACCAGGCTGCGGAAATTTATGCAACCGAAAAGTTTTCCGAAAAACAACTGGTATACAAAAGCAATAACCCATTTTTGGGAGAGGCCTATAAAACCAACAAGTATGAGTATTCTTTTACTGCTGCCATCATTCCATTGACCGGGCAGCAAAGGGAGCCCTGGTCACTGGTACTCATGAACCGTTATGATGCGTCAAAAGATACGGCAAGAGGAATATTTGACCGGCCCTATGTTGAAGAAGAGGGCTATGCTACCAATGGAAAAGATAATGTCACCATCAGGCCATTGCGTTTGGAGAATATCACAACCAAATCAGGGAAACAAACAAAAATACTTGGCGGAAAAATGCTTTCAGGATACGAACTGCAGTGGGATGGTGGAGTGGTAGCCATCATTGACCTGCTAGATAACAGCATCTGGATGTATAACGATCTGGAATCATCAGAAAAATTGTTGTTATCTTCTATTGCATCTGCAATTATGTTGAAAAGGATGCAGGACGTTGAGAAAGATAAAGATGAACTTTAAAAGGCAATATGATAGCCGTAGAAAATAATATTGAAGAATTACTTCAGGGAAGTGTTGCCAATAAACGCAAGGCCCAGGAAGGATTGTTCCGTGAGTTCTACGGATTTGCCATGACCATTGCCCTGCGTTATTCAAGAGATGAAATGGATGCTGCAGATATTGTAAGTCATGCGTTCATTAAAATTTTCAAAAGCATACATAGTTATGATGGCAATAAGGGTTCATTGCATGCGTGGATCAAAAGGATAGTGGTGAACGAAGGGCTTGATCATATTAAGGGTAGGTCGAGGTTCAGTGAAAGTGTTGAACTGGAAACAGTACCTGAACCGGAGGTGAGCAGTACCGTCATTGAACAAATGGGTGCTGAGGAGATCATGGAGCTGGTAAAAAAACTGCCACCTGCCACCCACGCTGTCTTTGTATTGTATGCGGTGGAAGGTTATAATCACAGGGAAATAGCCGCACACTTAAAGATCAGCGAAGGAACTTCAAAGTGGCACCTGAGCGAAGCCAGAAAAATCCTGCAAAAACAAATACAGCTTATCAGCAACCAATGGATCAAAGACTTAAATATGAACAACTGGTAGCCGGGAAACTGGAAAGCCTGCCTGTTCCGGATATGGAAGATATGATCTGGGCAAGAGTAAGGGCACAACTGGACCTGGACCTGCCTGAAGATAATGGTGATGGGAATGGGCCTGCGCCTAAGCCGGCACCGGGAATCATTGGCTGGGGATTATCATTGCTTCTAATTACAATGATCACGATATTTCTTATCAATAAAAACAACAAACCTGCTGCAATTGATATCAGCAAACCGGAGATAACCGAACCAGTTAAAC
>CBIHLW010000047.1:0-11757 GCA_966210755.1 uncultured bacterium | reverse complement strand
CTTGAGCTGTGAGTTTCGAGAAAAACCCTAAAATCTTGCGGTTTTTCCATTCATGCCAGGTCTTACGATCGGGTTAAATTATTCCCATCAAATGAAAAATTTGGTTTGAGTCAACAAATCACAAATGCCGCTGTTTCAATACCATCTAATGTGGCTGAGGGTTGCAGCAGATCGAGTATAAAAGACCATTGTAGATTCATTGAAATATGGGTTCATCATTTGAACTGGAAACTCAGATACTTATAGCTAAGGCAGTTGAATTTGGTAACAAGGAGCTTATTTTATTGCTTCTTAAAGAAATTGATGAAGAACAAAAAATGTTAATGAGTTATCTCAATAAAATAAAAGAGTAAGTTAATTCTTTAGTAAACCATCCTCACAGCTCGAGGCTCATTGCTCATAACTAAAGAAAAACTTTGCAAATCACAACCACCCCCTTACCTTTGCCCTCCTAAATTTTGAGTTATGAACGCTGCAATTGCCTATGTGCACGAACAATTAACGGGCAAAAAAGAATTCCCTAAGTTTAAAGCCGGTGATAATATCACTGTCAACTATAAGATCATTGAAGGTAACAAGGAAAGGATCCAGTCATTCCGTGGTGATGTGATTAAATGCCAGGGTGAAGGCACTACGGCTACCTTTACAGTAAGGAAAATTTCTGATGGTGTGGGCGTTGAAAGGTTATTTCCTTTTTTCTCACCAAATATCGATTCCATCATATTGAATAAATCCGGACGAGTACGCAGGGCAAAACTTTATTACCAGCGTGAGCGTAGTGGTAAAAGTGCAAGGATCCAGGAGAAAAAGAGAGCTGTTGAGCAGCCTGTTACTGCATAAGATCAACAAAATATTTCTGAAAAGGCTATCCGTTTGGATGGCCTTTTTTTATTTCCCGGATCCTGGTGCATCTAAAGTCCGCTCCGCCTTTTTTAGGAACTCCATATTCTCTGTTTCTCAATGCCTTCAACAACTATCCATAAACCCTCCTCTATCAACTATCAACTATTTTCCTACCTTTGGTACCTAATCTTAATAAACAATCCATTATGGGTCCCTTAGGTTTTAATGAAATCATGATCATCCTGATCATTGTATTGTTGTTATTTGGTGGAAGAAAGATCCCTGAACTGATGCGTGGTCTTGGCCGTGGTATCCGTGAATTCAATGATGCCAAAAGCAATGTGAGAAGAGAGATAGAAGAAGGTACAGCCGAAAAAGACCAGAAAGCTTCTTCATCTTCAACAACCGCTTAATCATCCCGGCTGCAGGGATATAAAACCATTGTTCTCTTTTTCTTCCATTGAGCAATACCATGCCTCTTTAAAAAAGGGCAGTGTTACATGCGTACAGGCAGTACAGCATTTCCTTTCTGCTATTGAAAAGCATAAGCACCTCAATTCATTTATTGAAATATACGAAAAGGAAGCCCTGGAAAGGGCCTCCTTTCTTGATTCAACAACTACATGGGGCAAACTTCATGGAGTGGTAATTGGGATCAAGGATAATATCTGTTTCAAAGGTCACGGGTGTTCTGCATCCTCGCGTATGCTGCAGCATTTTACTTCTCTTTACTCTGCCACTTCTGTTGAAAGATTACTGGATGAAGGAGCCATCATAATTGGCAGGCAGAACTGCGATGAGTTTGGAATGGGGTCTACCAATGAAAACTCTGTATACGGTCCAGTTCTTAATCCCAATGACCATAGCCGTGTGGCAGGTGGATCATCGGGAGGAAGTGCTGCCTCTGTAAAGGCCGGCCTGTGTATGGTGGCAATTGGCAGTGATACCGGTGGTTCGGTAAGATTGCCGGCAGATTTTTGCGGAGTAGTTGGTTATAAACCTTCGTATGGAAGGATCTCACGGTATGGCCTGATCGCATATGCCTCTTCATTTGACCAGATAGGCATACTGGCTCAAAACATAAACGACGTATCAAAAGTTCTTTCAGTTATTTCCGGACCGGATCAATATGACAGCACTGCGTTACAGGAAACCCTGAATTGGAATGCACCGGCAGCCAAAAGAAAATACCGTATTGCTTATTTTACTGAATGGCTGAACCATGATTCCATGGATCCTGAAATAGCTTCTGCCATAAAAAATAAATTATCCGAGCTGGAAAAGGATGGTCATTCAGTGGAAGCTATGTCCTTTCCGCTCACCGAATATATTGTTCCGGCATACTACATTCTAACCACCGCAGAAGCTTCTTCAAATCTGGCCAGGTATGATGGTGCCAGATTTGGATATCGTTCTGCAAAAAAGCCCGACGATCTTAAAAATTTTTACCGGCTCAACCGTACACAAGGGTTTGGCAAAGAAGTAAAAATAAGGATCATTCTGGGTACTTATGTGTTGAGTACCGGTTATTTTGATGCTTATTTTAAAAAGGCCCAACAGGTAAGGTATTTACTTAAGCAACAAACAGATCTGATCTTTAAAGAATTTGATTTTATTATAGCACCTAATTCACCCAATGTGGCATACAAGCTGGGTTCGGTGGATAAAGATCCACTTGCCATGTACATGGGTGATATTTTCACTGTTTTTACCAACCTCGTCGGCATTCCGGCTGTTTCTTTACCAGTTTTTAAACATTCCTCTAACCTTCCTTTTGGTTTACAAGTACTAAGTTCTCCTCATAATGAGGTATCTTTGCAACGCTTTTCGCATCAACTGATGCAACAATAAAAGAGAGTAAGATTCCCGTGTGATTTTCGACTTAACCCTTTAAAAAGATTTGTGATGAACAAACTTTTATTGTTTGCCACCAGCCTCTTCTGTCTGAGCCTCGAAGGATTTACCATTGGTATTCCTCAATTTGGCGGTGCAAATAACGATTCCACTATCAAATCCCAAACTATCTCTGATCCCAAAAACGGATTCAAAGATCTGTTTGAATCAGAAACTAACGAGCAACAAGCGCGCCTCAATCCTAAAGCTGTAGATTTTGTACAGGATTATATGGAAGATGAGGGAGAAAGATTAAATAAAATGAAAGGGTGGGGCAAGCCATTCTTTGATAAGATCGATGCCATCTTTATTACAAACAATCTTCCGGTTGAGCTAAAGTATCTGGCTGTAATTGAGTCTGATTTAAAAACATCTGCTACGTCAAGAGTGGGTGCGGCAGGACCATGGCAGTTCATGCCTCAGACAGCTAAAGAGCTTGGCCTTAAAGTAAACCGTTCCGTAGATGAAAGAAGGAATTTTACCAAGAGCACGCAAGCTGCGGCTAAATACCTCAAGCGACTCTACAAAGTATATGGCGACTGGTTATTAGTGATAGCTGCCTATAATGGCGGCCCTGGAAAGGTAAATACGGCCATCCGTAAAAGTGGGAGCCGTAACTTCTGGGACCTTCAGTATAACCTTCCGGCTGAATCAAGAAAGCATGTGAAGAAATTCATTGCTACTCATTACATCATGGAAGGTGAGGCTGGTTTAACCACTCTTACAAAACATGAAACAGAAGCCCTGAACCAGGCGATTGTATCTGAAGTTGACATGACCGTACCCGTGTTGAACATCACCGGCAAATACAATTCAATGGCGCTGAGTTCATCAATAGATATGAACATTACTGATTTCAACAGAATGAATCCCGATTTCGACAAACAGTTGTCCGCCAATGGTAATTATAATCTAAGATTACCTCAGGATAAAATGGAAATGTTCCAGGTAAAGAAACCCCAGATCCTTGAACAGTCTGTCCGCATCATGGTAAGCACAGCTACCAGGTAAAATATCTGAAAAATAAAAATTCAAAGCAGGACCACGGTCCTGCTTTTTTTATGAGAAAGTCAAAACAAATATGTTAACCACTTTTATTGACCAGTTTATTTTATAATTTTTCAATAGCGATCCGGTTAGCATCAATCCATCAACTTCATCAGATCCGGACTCAATGCCCTGTGAGCACCCTTCTTATCGCCTCTCCTTTCAACAGACACTCCTCCCATTCTTTTTCAGGATCACTGTAAAAGGTAATCCCTGATCCTACCTGGTAGGATAAATATTTGCTGGCAGCATTGTACATAATACTTCTGATCACAACATTAAAATCAAAATTTTCCTGGGGATCAATATATCCAACTGAACCGGAAAAAATGCCTCTGGATGAATCCTCATATTCATCAATCAATTGCATTACCCTCAGTTTTGGTGCACCTGTCATTGACCCCATAGGAAAGGTTGCTGAAATAATGTCTGAAAAATTGATTCCTTCTTTTAATTCACCGCTAATGGTTGAAATCATCTGATGCACCTGGGGAAAGCTGTAAATACCAAAAAGCTCATCCACTTTTACACTGGACTCTTTACATATCCTTGTAAGATCATTTCTCACCAGGTCAACCACCATTACATTCTCTGCCTTTTCTTTCCGGCTTTCTTTTAACATCAGCCTTTGTTTTTCATCTTCTTTCTTATTTATAAGATTTCGCTTTGAAGTTCCCTTGATAGGTTGTGAGATGATCAGTGAACCTTTACGCGCAAGAAAACGTTCGGGGCTTGCACACAGAAGGTATTGGTGATTCAATCGGTATAGAACTGAAAATGGATTGGGTGACAGTTCCGATAATTTTTGATAGACAGAAACGGGATTGATGAAAGCGCCTTGCGCAAAAAACTCCTGGCAGAAATTGATCTCATAACAATCACCTTTCAAAATGTGTTGTTGCAGGCTTTTGATCTTTTCAATGTATGCCTCCCTGGTGAGTTTGCTCTCAATTGTAAAATCGTAGCGCAATTCAACATTCTCAGGTATTGTATTAAGAATTTCATTGTAAATATCCGCTGGGCTTTCTGCATCAATGCTGAAGCCGGCATCATTTATTGTGATCAGTATTTCAGGAATAAAAAAACTAAAGGTGGGAAAACCTATGTGGTCGGCTTTTGCGGAATGGATACCGTGAATCTGGTTTTTTAATTCGTACGATAAATGGCCGAAAGCCCATGAACCATGCTTTTGTAAAAACCGGTCTAACTCCTCAAGTGAACCGGAGGAAACAAGATGCCTTGCTCCTACAGCAAGCAAACACTCGAACTTTTGCGGTTGAATGGAATAGGATTGATTATCCAGAAAACAAAAGATGTTGAACCGGCTTACCCAGTCCAACATCTTTTTTTTCAACTGTACTATATCCTCAATGGGATAGAAGCAGTTAGTCAGGGCTTATTTATTGTTGATTAAAAATCTTCTTCGTCGTCATCCATTCCTGCATCATCAGTAAAAAGATCCTTGAATTCTTCATCTTCAACTTTAAAGTCATCATCCTCTTCTGCCTTGCCGGCTTTACCTTTTCTTGATTTAGGTATGTCAAATTCCTCAAAATCCGGATCCCACTCTTCTTCCTCGTCGGCTTTATCCCAGTTGTCATCATCTTCTACATCATCGCCATCTTCGTCGTCGTCATCTTCTTTCTTACCTTTCTTTGCTGCTTTCTTTGGAGTTACTTCTTCATCATCCAGGTCATCATCATCATCTTCCTTTTTTGATTTAGAAGAAGTTTTTTTTGCCTGCGCTTTCAATGAGTCCACAAGATTGTTTTGAGTGGTTGTTTCCTCAACTAAGATTACTGCCATATTGATTTAGGATTATACGCTGTAAAATTTGTTCGAAGATTCCAAACGGCCAAATTTTGAAAAATATTTTTTTAAATTAGATTTTGTGCTTAATTAACCTTTATGATCTGGTCACGCCCCGGGCCATTGGAGATATAATGCACTTTGGCAGACAGATAGTTATTTATAAACTCTATATATGATTTCATTTCTGCCGGAATATCGCTGGCATTCCTGATTCTGGAGCTTTCTGTTTTCCAACCAGGGAAAGACTCATATTGAGGCTCCACTTTGGAATGCATCATCTGGAAAGGTATTTCTTTGGTTTTTTTACCATTGATCTCATATGAGGTGCAGATTTGGAGCTCATCAAAAGCATCGAGAACATCTGCCTTGGTAATTACAAGCTGTGTTACTCCATTCAGCATAACTGCATATTGAAGTGCCACCAGATCCATCCAGCCACAACGTCTTGGCCTTCCGGTGGTAGCACCAAATTCACTTCCTATCTGCCTTAACCTTTCACCGGTTTCATCTTCAAGTTCTGTTGGGAAGGGTCCGCCACCTACCCTGGTGCAATAAGCCTTGCTTACGCCTATAACATCCCTGATCTTTTGTGGGGCTACGCCCAGTCCATTACAAACAGCAGCCGAAATAGTATTACTGGAGGTTACAAACGGAAAGGTTCCAAAATCAATATCAAGCATACTTCCCTGCGCACCTTCCGCCAATACTTTTTTTCCTTCAGAAAGTTTTTTATTAATAAAGTATTCTCCATTCACAATATTCAGGCTCCTGAGGAATTCAATGGCCTCAAAAAATTCCTCTTCCCATGCTGAAATATCCTCATTAAAATTATAGTTGCCCAGTAATTGCTGGTGTTTTAAACGAAGTCTTATATAAGAAGTAATAAAACTTTTGTGCAGCAGGTCTCCAACCCGCAATCCATTCCTGCCGGTTTTATCCATATAGGCGGGGCCGATGCCTTTGAGTGTTGATCCGATCTTGTCATTGCCTTTTGAAAGTTCTGCAGCTTTGTCCAAAGCCCTGTGGGTTGGTAATATCAGGTGTGTTCTTTCTGAAATAAAAAGATTCTTCTTCAGGTCCACTCCAAAAGCTTCAACTGAGGCGGCTTCCTTTTTTAAAGTTACCGGATCAAGTACTACTCCATTGCCAATAAGATTTACTGTGCCCTGGTGAAAAACCCCGGATGGGATCTGGTGAAGAACCAGCTTTTTATTTTCAGGTCCTACATATAAAGTGTGGCCTGCATTGGGGCCACCCTGAAATCGTGCTATAACATCATAACCGGATGCAAAATAATCAACGATCTTTCCTTTGCCTTCATCGCCCCATTGCAATCCTAATAATACATCAACCATAGTAATTTATTATTCGGGGCAAATGTAGGTTAATTCATGAATCACCAATCGTCAATCGTGAACGGAAGAGCCGTGTCATACAGAATGATCTAATAAAAATCAGATCCGGTATCCCGGTTCCGGATGAACAATCCACTTTCATCTTACCAGTGTGATGGTTCCTCTTTTCACTATCTTCTTATTGTCCTTGGTAATTCCTTCCACTATCCATACATAGGTTCCAGATGGCTGTGTTTTTCCATTTATTGTTCCATCCCATCCCCTGTTAAAATCTGATGTTGCAAATATCATTTGACCCCACCTGTTGAAAACCCTGAAATAAACATAGTTCTTAATACCCACAGGGAAGGGTTTGAAAAGGTCATTCAATCCATCGCCGTTAGGCGTAAAGGCAGTTGGTACATATACTTCAGGACCATCGTATACTTTTAAGGTTACTGAAGCAGAACCCTTACATCCGGCACTTGTACTTGCCAGAACGGTATAGGTAATATCTCCGGTTACCGTTACTCTTGGTGCGGATTTATTAGGATCATCCAGTCCAAATGCCGGGCTCCACAAATAATCAGTTGCAACGGAAGAGGCGAATATTTGCAGGGTATCGCCCATGGCTACAACCGTATCATTACTGATCTTGACCACTATCGGTGGCGTTACATTCACGGTAACAATATCAGGTTGAAGTGAACGGCATCCATTGGCATCCACTACACTCAATGAATATTGAATGGTTTGCTCCGGTGTTACCAAAGGTTCAGGAGTAAGTGAAGTATTCATATAGGTGGCTGGCGACCAGGCATATTCGATACCGCCTGAACCCTGCAATTGAAAATTCTGTCCATAACAGATATTGCCATCCGGGCCGGCATTGGGTATGGGTGCCGGCATAATATTCACCCTTATGGTATCATTTGCAGTACACACTCCCAGGATATTCTGAACAATGTAATCGGTAGTAATGGATGGTGAAGCTATGGGTTCCCGTATATTGGTATTATTTAAGCCCTGTGCCGGTGTCCATATAAATTGGGTGGCATTGGTATTGGGTTGAAGTTGAACCGAAACACCTTCACAAACAACGGTATCGTTTACCGGCACTACATATAGATTATTGGTAAGGTCTACAATTGCGTTGCGGGTATTGGTACAACCATTGGCATCTTTTACAATAACACTATAACTACCGGAACTTACATTGAAAACATTGGAAGACTGCCAGTAAATTCCATCGAGGGAATACTGGTAAGCAGGTGTTCCTCCGCTTACATCTAACATAAGCGTTCCATCATTACCTCCATCACATGTTGCGTTGGTGGTATTAATGGTTGATTTCAATAAATTCGGCTCAGTAATGTTCACTACATCTGTTTTAATGCAATTGTTATTGTCTTTCACATATACTGTGTAGCTGCCCGCAGCCACATTGAAAACATTTGAAGGCTGATAATTGATCCCATCTATAGAAAACTGGTAAGGGGCCATGCCTCCTGATGCAGCCAGCATAATGAGTCCATCATTTTGTCCACTACATAATGCTGACTGCTCTGCCGGTGAAAGTGTTAACAAAGCCGGTTGTGTTATTACAAAACTCTGGGATCCGGCACAATTGTTCTGGTCCCTGAAATACGCTGTGTAGCTGCCAGCTGTCAGTCCATTAAAAATGTTAGAAGATTGCCAGGTACCTCCATCCAGGGAATATTCAACCGGTGGTGCAAAATTGGCTGAAATATTTATGGTGGCCATTCCATCGTTGCCTCCATTACACATTACATTATTTACATTAACTGCTGCAGTTAACGGCTGGCCTGCATTTACAGTAGCCTGAACGGTTCCCTGGCATCCTGCATTATTCCTGAAAGTAATTGTATAATTCCCGGTTGGTAATCCTGAAAATGTATTTGATGTCTGAAAACCTATTCCATCTATTGAAAATTCATAGGCCATATTTGTATTGCCGGGCAAAACGGTAATTGTTCCGTTGGTTGCTCCGCTGCATGAAGTAGGTGTTGTACTTGTGGTTGCCGTTAGTCCGGGGCCAACCGCAATACTAACTGGTATAGCGGCAGTAATACATCCTGCACCATCTTTTATAAATGCAGTAAATGCACCGGGAGCCAGACCCGTAAAAACATTGGAAGATTGCCAGTTTGTTCCGTCAAGAGAATACTGATATGGTGAAATCCCTGTATTGGGTGTAATTGTAATTCCGCCATCTGTGGCACCGCTACAGGATGTTGCAGAGGATATGGCAGATCCTGAAAGTGGCGGGCCTGCACTCACCGAAATAGTGTATGCAGTAGAAGTACAGCCGGCCGCATCCTTTATAATTATAGAATGATCACCGGAACCTACTCCGGTAAAAGAATTAGACAACTGGAAAGCACCGCCATCCAGCTGAAAGCTAAATGGAGCAGAACCTGTTGTTGGCGTAACCGTTATAGTACCGTTAACAGCACCGTTACAACTGGTGCCAACCGTTACAAAACTGCCGGTGATGGGAGGCCCCACATCAATAGTAACAGGAATTGAATTGGAAGCACAACCTGATGCATCGGTTACAATTATCGTATGGCTGCCGGCCGCCACATTTGTAAAGACATTTGATGTCTGCGCCGCACCTCCATCAAGCTGGTAATTAAAAGGACCGCTTCCATTTGTGGGCGTTACTGTTATGGTTCCATTACTGACACCATTACAGGAAGTAGGAGTGGTAGCGGTGGTAGCCAGAAGAGCACTGCCTGCTGAAATGGTTGCCGGAACGGATGCAGATGTACAACCGGAATTATCTTTTACGATCACCGAATAATTGCCCGGAGCCAGTCCTGTAATAGAGGTGCCTGCAACAAATGTAGTACCTCCATCAAGAGAATACTGATAAGGTGAACTTCCATTCAAGGGAACGATGCTGATGCTGCCGTTATTCAGGCCCGTACAGGAAGTGCCCATAGGGGTCACCGTTACATTCAGACTGCCCGTTGACACCGGTACATTTACAAATACGTTGTTGATATAACAGCCAATGGCATCCCGTACCGAAATAAAATAAGTTCCGGTAAGCAGGTTGCTGAAAACATTATTTGATTGAAAGGCTCCGCTATTGATGGAATAAGTATATGGAGCGGTACCACTTGTAGGTGTAACCGTAATTGAGCCGTTGGCAGCACCCGAACAGGCTGGAGCCACAGCATTTGTGGTAATTGTCAATGGTCCGCCGGGAAGCACCTGTGCAAGCATATTATTCAGAACACAACCACTTGCATCAGTTACTTTGAAAAAATAATTACCGGGTACAAGATTACTAAAGGTATAAGAAGCGCTGTTTGAAACTATGGGTGCACCGTTATTAATGGAATAGGTAAAGGGCTGAACACCATTTTGAGGTGTTAACGTTACCGAACCATTGGCAGCCCCGTTGCAACTGGTGGCTACTGTAGTTGCGGTTACATTCAGGGTACCGCTTGTTGGAACAGTAACCGGAAGCATTTGCGTACAACCATCAGCTGTAGTGATCAATACAGAATGGCTTCCTCCCAATAATCCGCTAAATGTATGGCTTTGTCCGTTTACACTAACCGGCAGCGCACCATCCAATGAAAGTAAATATGGCAACGTACCTGCGCCAGCCGGTATATTTACCGTGAAACTTCCATTAGGTCCGCAGGCAGATGGAATGATACCTGAACTGGTAGCCATCAAACTATTAGTTTTATTGACTGTAACGGTATCAGAAACTATAAACTGCACAGCAGGATCTGAACAGGAAGAGAAATAAGTTTTGACAATATATTTTGTAGATAATGCAGTTGGGCACTGGTCCACAAAACTTACATCGAGTAAGCCTGGAGTAGTTGTAACCGTATCGCCAACGGGTACCAGGATATTACCACTAATATCAAGCAACTCTGATTTGGCATAACGCGACTGAGGACCAGATGGAATGAACCTGTACGACTCGTTAAAGGCTGTCCACTGGGTGCAATTTTTTCCGGGAGCTGCTACAGCCTTATTCCTGTCCCAGTTTTGAATACCAAGTATAGCCAGTCCATCATTAAAACCTGAGCATAGAGGCTTGCTTTTGAAATGAACGTCTATAATCCCTGAACTTTCGTGTAACACGATCTGCTGTGAATTGATAAGACTTGTACAGCTGAACATGGGTACATCAAAATAACTGATCACAAAGCGGCGGAAAGGCGCAACTCCTTCGGTCCTGTATTCAATTTTACGGGTGGGTGGGGCGCTTCCTGAATTTGGGTATATATCATGATAGGCCCCCATAATAGAGGCGCGTGGATAGTAGGTAGTTGAAATAGTAGTTGGGGCCGAACCGATATTTGAAGGAATGGTTCTTGGACTGCCATCAGCATTATCAAGTGTATAAGCGTTGCTTTTGTTTTTAATAGAGGTATCAAAAGATACTATTCCATTTGACCCTATTACTATTTTAGAATACACTGAATCATAAAAACAAAAAGAGAATGGAATGTTTACAACCGAACTGAATTTATCATCCACATATATTTCAACCAGTTCTGTACCAGAGGCTGTTGAAAATGGTAAAGGACAATAAGGTATTGTTTTTACAATATAATCCTCTGTACTTCTGATGTGATCCACCTTTGTTTTCAGAGGTGTACAGCTAACGTTACAGGGAAGGTCAATGATGGTATTTGATACACATCCTGTTTGTGCACATGCATGATCGGCATTAAATAAAATAAATAGTAAAGCCAGAAGTCCGGTTACAAATCTCATAAGCGTGATCGGGAGTAAATTAAGTGGTCGGGTAGTTAGCGAAAATTAACAC
>CBIHLW010000046.1:0-11830 GCA_966210755.1 uncultured bacterium | reverse complement strand
ATACGAGGCAGCACTGAATTTTTTAAAAGTAAGTAAGGCTATTGCAGGTCATTTATATGCAGATGCAAAAGGAGTTAACATTGCCGACCGGCTGGCTGCAGTGCTTGTTGCCCATCGCGATCCCATAACCTTTGAATGGAAAGATGAGCCACAAATGTCCATTCCAAAAGAAGTGATCCCGACTGACACACCTCCGTGGTGGCTGCTGAAAAAAAAGAACGCCATGTTCTATAACGGTTTTGGCCGGGGCGATTTTGGCAGGTTCCTTATGGCCTCCAACCTTCTTACTGTAACTGATACAGCTGAATCAAGGGAAGTGAACCAGCACATGCCGGATTTATTGGCTTATATCTACTCAATTGAACCACCTGCTTTTCCAAAGCCGGTTAACCAGGAACTTGCCTTGCAGGGCAGCATAATTTTTCAGCAAAACTGCAGTGGTTGTCATGGAACTTACGGGGAGAATGAAACCTATCCCAATTTATTGATCCCCCAGTCCATGATCGGCACAGATTCCATGTTATACAAAAGCAATTATTCTAATCCACAGTTTGTAAACTGGTTCAATAAAAGCTGGTTTACAAAAGGGGAAAATCCGGCAAGGCTCGAACCATTCGCCGGGTACATAGCTCCACCGCTTGATGGCATCTGGATCACCGCGCCCTATTTACATAATGGATCGGTCCCAACGCTTGAAGCTGTATTGAACAGTAAACTTCGTCCCACTTACTGGACCAGGGATTTTGAAAAGCCGCAATACAATTATGATAATCCCGGATGGGTATATAAAACGGAAACCAGGTCTGCCAACAGTTCAGTTTACAATACCACCATACCAGGCTATGGTAATTATGGACATTATTTTGGTGATCATTTGTCCGCTGCCCAGAGAAAGGCAGTGATCGAATACTTAAAAGGTTTATAACGCAATACCATCCAGGCTGCCAAATATTTCAACTTATCAATAAACTTCCTGATACCATATCACCCTATATGGTAAATTGCAAACCGATTTGAAACTCCGGCAAACCATAGGATATTCCATCATAAATAACTGGCTGGAGTCAAAAAGCCTCAAGCCTTTTGCCTACCAGGAAGAAACGTGGCAACACATTATAAACGGGAAGAGCGGACTTGTAAATGCTCCAACCGGAACAGGCAAAACTTTTTCAGTTTTTCTGGGAGGGCTCATACAGTTCATCAATCAAAACCCTAAAAAATATCAAACCATTTCCAGGAATGGGTTGCAGCTTATCTGGGTCACTCCTCTCCGTGCACTGGCAAAAGATATCGGCCGGGCTATGGAAGAAGTAATTCAGGAACTGGGCATGCAATGGAAGGTGGGTATACGCAATGGAGATACATCTGCCAGCGACCGTCAAAAACAAAAAAGGCAAATGCCGGAAGTTCTTATCATCACACCTGAAAGTTTACACCTGTTGCTGGCACAAAAGAATTATGCAGATGTTTTTGAAACGCTTAAACTCATTGCAGTTGATGAATGGCATGAATTGATTGGTGGAAAAAGAGGCGTTCAGGTGGAACTGGCAATAAGCAGGATTGTTGGACTAAGAAGTTCGAAGTTCAAAGTTCAAAGTTCAAAGTCCGGCGAATACCATAAATCAGCAATAGAAAAGAATACTGATCAGGGTTTTGATCTTTCAACTTTAAACTTTGAACTATCACTCTGGGGTATCAGCGCTACTATCGGTAACCTCAACCAGGCAATGGAAGTATTGTTACATCCTTTACAGTTAACTGGTCAAAATAAAGACGATGGCGTTATAGTAAGAGCACAGCTTCAAAAAAAGATTGAAGTGGAATCCATACTGCCCGACGAAATAGAGAAATATCCCTGGGCAGGACACCTGGGAATTAAATTGGCTGAAAAGGTTTTACCCATACTTGAACAAAGCAAAACCACACTTATATTCATCAATACAAGGGGAATGAGTGAAATGTGGTACCAGACCCTGTTAAGGATCGCTCCGGAACTATCAGGTGCTATTGCACTCCACCATGGGAGTATTGAAATGGAATTAAGAACCTGGGTGGAAGAGGCCCTGCACCAGGGAAAGCTTAAAGCGGTGGTGTGTACTGCAAGTCTGGATCTTGGTGTTGATTTCCGTCCTGTTGAAACAGTGATACAGGTTGGTTCTCCCAAGGGGGTTGCCCGTTTTCTTCAAAGGGCAGGACGAAGCGGACATAGTCCGGATGCTGTAAGCAAAATTTATTTTTTACCTACCCATTCCCTTGAACTGGTTGAAGGTGCAGCATTGAAATCGGCAATGGGTGAACAGTTCATTGAAAGCAGGGAGCCAATGGTGTTGTGCTATGATGTGTTGATACAATATCTGGGTACGCTTGCTGTTTCAGATGGCTTCATTCCTGCTGAGATCTGGAAAGAAGTAAAGACCACACATTGTTTTTCTGAATTAACAGATGAAGAATGGAATGATATACTTTATTTTCTGACATCGGGAGGTAATGCCCTTCAGCAATACGATGAATACAAAAAAGTTGAAATAGAAAATGGGGTTTATAGAATTAAAAGCCGGCGTATTGCCATGCGTCACCGGCTGCACATCGGAACAATAGTAAGTGATGCCATGCTCAGGGTAAAATACCTTGGTGGTGGATATATAGGCATCATAGAAGAGTGGTTCATTTCCAGGCTTGAACCAGGTGATGCATTTACACTTGCAGGCAAACAACTGGAGCTGGTAATGATCAGGGACATGAATGTGATTGTAAGAAATTCTAAAGTAAAAAGATCTGTGGTTCCCAGCTGGCTTGGAGGAAGGTTACCACTTTCTGCAAGCTTGGGAAAAGTACTGAGGCAGGCCTTTGATGATGCATCACTAATGGTGAATCGCGAATCCGCAGATGGTCATGCAATCAAACCCGGATCTAAGAGATCTGCTCCCAAAAAAGATATGGTGGAACTAACGCTGCTGTTGCCTTTGTTTGAATTACAGGCCAGGCTTTCACATGTTCCCAGGTCTAATGAATTATTGATAGAGCAGATAGAAACAAAAGATGGATTTCATTTGTTTGTTTATCCATTTGAAGGCCGGCTGGTTCATGAGGCCATGGCCGCCGTACTTGGATACCGCATCAGCAGGATCACTCCCATTACCTTCTCTATTGCCATGAACGATTATGGTTTTGAATTACTGAGCGATCAGCCCATTCCTGTTGACGACAGTAATGTTTATGAATTGTTCAGTGCAGAAGATCTGATAGTTGACATTCAGCGAAGTGTAAATTCAACAGAGATGGCTAAAAGAAAATTCAGGGATATTGCAGTGATCGGAGGACTGATCTTCCAGGGTTATCCCGGTGAACATAAAAAAACAAGGCATTTGCAGGCATCTGCAGGTCTGCTATTCAACGTCTTTAATGAATATGATCCTGGAAGTGTTTTGATCCGGCAGGCCTACCAGGAGGTTTTTGACCAGCAAATGGAAGAAGTAAGGTTGAGAGAAATGTTGCAGAGGATACAACATTCAAAAATAGTAATTACCTATCCTCAACGCCTCACTCCATTCTGCTTTCCGATAAAAGTAGATAGCATGCGGGAAAATCTTACATCGGAGAAACTGGAAGACCGTGTAAGAAGGATGCAAAAACAACTGGAATCGCCGCAGGGAGAAAAATAATGTTGCCGGTGATACATCAATCTTTCGTTAATTATTAAGGATCGGGTAAAATTTTTCCGGGTTACATTTTATGATCTTTAGTTTTGCTGATCCATAAAATATATTTACTCCAGGTTTTCCTCAGGCAATATGCACGTTCCGGTTTTACATAGAATTCATGATCAGCAACTCTGGTTATGTGCGCAAAGGGCCATCTTCTGGGCTGAAGAAAAAGCACTGATCATTTCAGATGCTCATTTTGGAAAGACCGGTCATTTCAGGAAATCAGGCATTGCAGTGCCACAGGCCGTATACAAAGAAGACCTTCAAAGGCTGGTACACCTCCTTCACTATTTTAAACCCCGGCAATTAATTGTAGTGGGTGATTTTTTTCATAGTTCGGCAAACAGTGAACTGGATCTTTTCAAAAAATGGAGAGAAGACTTCAGCACGCTGAAGATCATTCTGGTGCGTGGCAATCACGATATATTAAAAAATGATTGGTATCACGCCACCAACATCCAGGTTATAGAAGATGACTACAGGATCAATTCATTTTTATTTACACACAATAAATGTCAGCACTATGATCAGCTCTATACTTTTTGTGGCCACATTCATCCGGGCGTATTGATCAATGGACTGGGAAAGCAATCGCTCCGTTTTCCCTGTTTTTATTTTGCAGAAGACCATTGCATACTTCCTGCCTTTAGCAAATTTACAGGCCAGGCAATAGTAGAACCTTCATTAAATGACAGGATATACGCAATAGTTGAAAACTCTTTGATTCAGGTGTGAATGGTTTAAACTGCTGGCCAGACCATATATAAAATGCCAGGAAAAATTACTTTTTTCTCAATTGGTTATAATCCAGGAAGTATATCAGTTTCATTGTGATCTCATTCCCGTGCGAAGCATTGAGTACCTGGCCCAGGTTTTTAAAATAATCCTGGTTTAATTGCCCGTTGATACCAAATGAATCTCCGATCCAGTTTTTCCAGCCAAGAATAACACGGCTGCCCAGTTTAAAATCCCAGGTTAGAAATGCATCCAGGTTGAATGCATTATAATTTTCATCACGTCCATTAATAAATGAACGTAAAATGGCATTGCCATTATCATCAACATTATAAAAACTATTGTAATGCACCTTATTCCAGTAATGCCTTCCCCGAAGAGTAACATTTAATCTTGAAGTAAAATTATAAATTCCTGAAACTATTGTTTGTATCTCGGTGAAATCACGGAAACCTGCAATGGGTTCACCATTCATTTCCCTGATGAATGCATACCCTCTTTGATTTTCTTCAAACTGCCTGAATAGGTTTGTACTCAGGGTAAACTTATCACTGAACCTGTATCTAAATCCAAAACTGACCAGGTTATAAAGATTATCGCTTGCTGCTCTTACTGAATAAGCCAGGTCCGTGCTTCCTTCAATGCCAAAGGTTACTTCAGCAGGCCGCTTTAAAAATTTACCCGGCGTACGTAAATCATAAAAATCATTCTGCGTTGTAGGAAAAGAATTTACCGAGATCTTTCCATCCCAATAATTATTGAACCACCAGAAAGCTGAAGCTTCAAAGAAAAGTTCTGAATACCTGTAAGGTTTATACAGGTATTGGGAACTGATATCAAGTGAATACCTGTATGTAAGAAATTTATCTGTTTTGGTTAACTGATTATAGCTGATACCTGCAGTATAATTTACCTTGTTGGCCGACTGGATATATCCAAGGTCATTTGGATCGAAGGTGTGCGATGTAATATTATTACCCGCATAAAACTGGAGCTTACCGCTTACTTTACTGAATTGTATTGTGGTATTGTAACCGTCATATGGCTGAACATACAATATTCCATTTCTCCTTACCGTATCATTTACAAGATTGATCTCTCCGCCAAAATAGGGGGTATATCCAAATATACTGCTATACCTGGCAGTACCTTTAAAACTATAGTTATTGTTTTTGGAATACAGGGCCCAGTCAAAAGCAGAAACGTTGGCATCGCGGTCAGATCCGCTTCTTAATACATTGGTATTGGTAAAAGTAAGAGAAGAACGGCCTTTTAAGGCCTGATCCAGAACAATAATATTATAATTACTGAGTGGTTCAGTTTGAATAATGGTATCGCGGTTGGTATTCACATCGATCAAATGAGCATTCATTGATGCGGTAACAGCATTAAATATTCCAATCCCCAGCTTCTTTTTTGTTCGCCCTGAAAATTTAATTCCATTATATAACTGTGTTACTGAAGGGTTTTTTACCAGTTCAAGATCCGGACGGTTTTGTAATAATCCCTGTACGCTATAATAACCGTTCGGAACATCTCCTATCCTTCTTGAATAAAACAATCCTGATTTATTAAACAGCTCGGTCCCTTCCGTAAAGAATGGCCTGTTTTCCTGGAACTGTACTTCAAAAGCTGAAAGATTATTGATCACATTATCTGAAACTACCTGGCCAAAATCAGGGATCAAAGTAGCATCGAGCGTAAAGCTTTCATTGATTCCATATTTTACATCCATGCCTCCGTTCCGAAGCCACTGGGTGCGGATATCACTTCCTTCAGGATTAATCCTGATTCCACCGGATAAATAAGGTGAGAAACTCAAACGCAATGGCGGCTGAATATCTTTCAGATCAACATATTTCCCAAACTGATTGGCAAAACCATTTACATTAGGATTCACGGGATTCCAGTAAGAACTTTCATTATTTCTTCTTGTAAACCTGAGAAACTGCAAGCCCCACACCTGAACCTCTTTCTTGGAAAATCGTAATGAGATATAAGGAATCCGCATTTCTACCGACCAGCCATTATTATTTATCTGAACCTTGCTTTGCCACACAGCATCCCATGTACGGTCGCCGAAGCCACCAAATATCCCCCCTCCACTCCCGCCTATACGTGCATCTGTTTGCACATTGGCCGTAGTAACCAGGAACTGAAAGCCATTTTGCTGGTCATTATACGTATCAAAAAAAACAGAGAAGTAATCAACATCCTGCCTTTCTTCACCATCCCTGGCTGTTAGTTGCGTACTAATTAATTTTGGATCATCGTATAAATAAGCGCTTACATATACCGCATCATTATCATAAAGGATCCTGATCTCTGATTTGGATGTAGCGGGTTCACCAAAAGAAGGCTGATTCTGAACCAGGTTGCTGACCATGGGGGCATTTTTCCAGGCTGAATCATCCAGTATACCATCAATTTTGATCGCCTGGGATGTCTTGACCGCATGAATTAGTTTTGGCTGGCTATAAACAAGCAGCTGAACGCAACACAGGGTAGCAATAAACAACATTCTCATGTGAAATCCTTTGGCAGACTGTAAATATAAAAGGAAATCTGCGACAATCTACGGGTATGGAATTAAAGGCCGGCGGCCCTGTTACGCCAGGCTTTGGCCTGTTTAATTCATCCGCTTTTTAAGCGTTGACACCTGTTGCTGCAGGTTGTTGACGAGGCTTGCAAGCTGATTTACGTCCCATCTTTGCTGGGTGTTTGCTTTAGACAGTATCATCTGGGCCTGCCATACTTCCAGGATATCTTCTGCATTTACATTATAAGGCTGGTAGGTGGGATTATCACTAACAAATGTGAGCTTATTCTTCAGCCTGTTATTTTTCATGATGCGTTTGTAAACAATTCCATCTGACTTTGAAACCACTATATAGGTCTGATTGCTTTTTACATCATCCATATTCTGGATCCTTTCCCCAACAATTACAGAGCCGCTTGGAGTGGGCATCATCGAATCTCCCACTATTTCAAATGCACGGTAATCACCGCCTGACAACATGGGTAAAGTAAAGGTGTTCAGTTCATCAATAAATTCAGGATCTGCATAACCGGCAAGATATCCGGCAGCAGCTTTTACAGGTACAAATGGAATATCAGTTCTCCCACTGGCCATTTTCTGAGCACGGCGTTTTGCAATGTAATTTGTTTTATTATCGGAGATATCCTTTCTAAGAAGGTCATCTAACGTTAATTTGAACATATCTGCCACTACTTCCAGAATGTCAATCCTTGGATCTGCACGCTCTTCTTCATAAGCCCCAAGCAGGGAACGTTTGATGCGAAGTTTTTGTGCAAACTCTTCCTGAGTCCAGCCTCTAAGCTTTCTCAGGTACTTAAGATTTTTGTTGGCAATGGACATAAGCTAATTTATTTAGCTGCAAAATACTAATTTATTTAGATAACAAACAATACCGGATTTTGGTTTATGATAAAAAAGTACAATTTTGTGGATAAGAAAAACCAAAATGAATGGCAGAAAAGAAGGAACCTGTGATACTGATCACCAATGATGATGGCATCACTGCACCAGGAATTAGGAATTTAATAGAGGCAGTAAGAGGACTGGGAAAAATTGTAGTAGTAGCTCCGGATAAACCTCAATCGGGGATGGGACATGCCATTACAATTGGTGTTCCTCTCCGCCTGCATAAAGTAAATGCTTTTGATGATGTTGAATCTTACCAGTGTACAGGCACGCCGGTGGACTGTGTAAAGCTGGCAGTAGATAAGATATTACATTCCAAACCTGATATATGCATCAGTGGGATCAATCATGGCGCCAATCACAGCATCAATGTAATTTATTCAGGTACCATGTCCGCCGCAGTTGAAGCTGCCATTGAAAGTATTCCATCGATTGGATTTTCATTGCTCGATTACAATCTGGATGCGGATTTTACCGCGGCAAGAAAATATGCAAGGATGATTGTTGAGCAAATGCTCAATTCAACACCGGATAAACATTGTGTACTTAACGTTAACATTCCCATTGCAACCATAGACGAAATCAAAGGCGTAAAATTATGCAGGCAGGCATATGCAAAATATGAGGAGGATTTTATTGAAAGAGATGATCCCCACGGCCGTAAATATTACTGGCTAACAGGTGAGTTTGTTAACTTCGATGAAGGTACGGATACAGATGTCTGGGCATTAGCAAATAATTATGTTAGCGTTGTACCTGTTCAATTTGATTTGACCCATTACAAACAAAAATTGCAACTTGAAAAAGACTGGAACATTTTTTCTGGCCAAGGATAACCTCAAGCTGGGACTGATCCTGGGACTGATCACGCCACTCATTGTATTCGTGATGGTGTATTATATACAATTCTCAGGTTATGGCTTTAATGAGTTCATTGACCTTTTAAAATATGATAAGCAGTTCTCAAAACAAATCATAACCTTCTGGGGCGTATGGTGCCTTGTTGGCAATATAGCGTTGTTTACTTTTTACATCAATACTTCAAAAGATAAAACTGCTAAAGGAATTTTTGGCATTACTCTTATCTATGGTATTGGAATTTTGCTATTGAAACTTTTTATCTGATATTTCCTGTTACGCTTACTTCATTAACCGCCGTCTTATCTTTACTCAAATCTCATTGGAGAAGAAATGAAGTATTATATAATAGCAGGTGAAGCATCGGGTGATCTGCACGGCAGCAACCTGGTAAAAGAATTAAAGAAACTCGACCTAAGTGCCGACATCCGTTCATGGGGCGGAGATCTCATGGAAGCTTCCGGCGCGCATATTGTAAAGCACTACAGGGATTTGGCATTTATGGGATTTATTGAGGTGATCCGCAATCTTCCAACCATTCTTTCAAATATTAAATTCTGCAAAAAAGATATCCTGCAATTCAACCCCGATGTACTTGTATTAATTGATTATCCAGGCTTCAACCTGAGAATAGCCAGGTGGGCAAAAGAAAATGGCTTCCGTGTAATTTATTATATCTCTCCACAGGTATGGGCATGGAAAGAAGGAAGAGTAAGATCCATAAAAAAAATAGTTGACAAAATGCTGGTGATCCTGCCATTTGAAAAATCATTTTATAATAATTGGGATTACAACGTTGTATATGTCGGGCATCCATTGGTACAGGTCATTCATCAGTTTCATTTAAATTACCCGGATAATCGTAAGCCGGATCAACCAGTTATTGCCTTGTTACCCGGCAGCCGTAAGCAGGAAATAATCAAGAAACTTCCTGTAATGCTGGAAGCTTCGCGTTCATTTAAGGACCATCAATTTATTGTTGCCAAAGCACCTTCAACAGATGAAGCATTTTATCATTCCCTGATGATCAATTATCCTGACGTAACCATGGTTGATAATAGTACCTATGAACTGCTTTCACGGTCAACCGCTGCCCTTGTTACATCTGGCACGGCTACACTTGAAACGGCCTTATTCGGGGTTCCCCAGGTGGTTTGTTATAAGGGTTCACCAATTTCTTATCAGATTGCAAAAAGACTGATCAGGATCCGGTACATCTCCCTGGTAAATCTGATCATGGACAAACCAGTTGTAAAAGAACTGATCCAGGATGAATTCAATACGGATAACCTGGTAACTGAACTGAACAAAATACTTCATGATCCAGCCACCATTACAACAATGAAAAATGATTATGCCGAATTAAAAAGAATATTATCTGAAGGTGGCGATGCTTCATCAAGAGCGGCCATGGAGATAATTGGTTTTTTACAATCTACCGGAAAATCAGTTTGATAGCCAGGATTACAAGGGCGAGAATAAATAATAACAGGCTTAACCGGTTTATGCCATGCATGTATTTTACAAATAGAGAATCGGGCCGGTCAGGATCCGGCTTCCTGAGGTAAAGGTATTCAGCTATCTGCTTCAATATGCCCATAAAAAAACTGTATCACAAAGATACAGTTCATATAAAACAGAAAGTAATTCAGTTTATGGAGCTGGATTGCGGCGTAATTTATCCTGCTTTTTTGAAATGCCTCCTCTCAGATTATAGCCATCAGGAGATAACATTTGTGAGCTGCCATTTTTAATTCTTCTTTTGCTTTTTCCATTATTCGCGGGAGAAGATGACCATGCATTGGCAGGATGTAAAACTTGCTCAAAATATACGATCAGGTGGCGTAAATAAGAATACATTTTCATCAGGATTTAGAGTTATTGGACTTTACTACAGCGCTTAGGTTTTTCAATGCTGTGTTAAAATATTCATCAAAATAAACAATAGAATTTATAAATGCAAAGCCAAATTCCTCCTGGTTTGTTAACGGCCAATAAAAATCCGGCTTGATCAGTATAATCCCTTAAACTCAGGTAAAAGAACTTGATTTTTTCAGATCCTACATATGCGGCAAATGCAGGCAGGGTGATTTTGGGAATTGTTGTAGCTGGTCCGGACAGGAAAAACCGGAACTATTATTTGGGGCTTACAGTTACATCATCATTTAATAAGCGCAATATTTCCTTTAAAGAAAGGCTCATTTCTTTCATGTTCTGGTAATTGGCATAATTGATCTGCGAATTGACCCACCTAAAGTATATGGCCTCATTATCGCGGGCATCAAGACCGGTTTGTTGTTGAAATAACGCAGGGGTAAAAGGTTCGAATAGATTGGTCATGGCTGGTGTTTTATGTGTAGAACGAATGTAAGAAAGTGGAATTAAACGCAACACAATTTCTTAATGTTGTTGTTATAATCACACCTGCCCTCCCCAATTTATTTATAAGTAAATATTTGATTATTCCGCATTTCTGCCTTGCCGGGGCAACAACTGTTCAAGTATCCTGGAAGAACTTTCTTCAGAGTTTACAAGATCGTGCAGGGTAACTTTATCAAGCAGCTGATCTAAAGTAAACTGAATCATTTGCCATAATGACCTGGATGAACAATCAACTGAATTGGTACAGAATTTCATACTCCCCGTATGGGCTCCGCAAAAATCCGTATCGAATAAAGGCCCACCCAATGCTTTCAGAACTTTATTGATCACAATTTTATCGGCAGGCATTGCAAGCACATAACCTCCTTTATTACCAGGGGTGCTGTTTATGAATCCTTTCATCCGCAATATTCGTGAGAGTTTGGCCACATAGGGAGGTGTTAACCCTTCAGCTTCACTAAGCTGGGGAATGTTTATGCCCTCTTCGTCCCTGCAGGATGCAATGCGAAGCAAAAGCCTTAAACCATATTCCTCCTGTGCAGTGATCTTCATTTTAATTATTAAAATTTTAAACCTCCAGACGCCAATAACCTATTTGGATATTTTAAGTAACCACTTCAACATTTCCCGACTCACTACTCACGACCCACGAACTCCCCACTCCCTTCCTACAGCCATCCCAGCTCCAATTGAGCTTCCTCGCTCA
>CBIHLW010000045.1:0-12052 GCA_966210755.1 uncultured bacterium | reverse complement strand
CTGTACTGAAACCGGTTTTGTTTCATCCAGTCCACCCATTCCATGGAATTTAATTTTCCATTTTCAAGTCTCATGGGATAGCCAAACTGAGGTCTGATTTCACGGAAAGGAAAATTTGGATTGTCTGGCGCTGGCTGGCCAGGAACATTCCAGTATTTATTGGGATGATAGGCCATCACCTGGCTTTGTGCCGGGATTAGGAAAATATTAAAAAGAATTAATACCAGGTAAATACGAATCATTTATTTTGCTTTACAATCTCAGACAAAGAATGTTCAGAAAAGCATTAGTTTAACAGCTACAGTGCATTTTATAAAATAATTACAATAGTTCATGTGTGGAATCAGCGGATTTTTTCAATTTAAAGGGGATCAGCAGCATATCAGGGAAAAACTGACCCAGGCCAATGAAAAATTAATGAAAAGAGGGCCCGATAGCGGATCCTGCTGGTCGGCGCTTTCTGCCGGTCTGGCACACCGCAGGTTAAGCATCATTGATACATCCAATAACGCTTCCCAACCCATGTCGGATAATACAGGCAGGTACACTATTGCCTATAATGGGGAGATCTTTAATTTTTCAGATTTAAAGCAAAGATATTTTAGTGGAAAAACAGACTGGAATTCCCATTCCGATACCGAAGTATTATTGCATCTCTATATCAGGTATAAAGAGAAATGCCTGGAACTACTGAGTGGTTTTTTTGCTTTTGCCATTTATGACAGCCACGAAGATGAATTGTTTATTGCGCGGGACAGGTTTGGTAAAAAACCATTGTTATACTATCAGAACGAAGCGCTTTTTGTATTTGCATCTGAAATGAAAGCGCTGATGGCTTATGATATACCCAGAGAACTGAATCATACAGCCTTGTTGCAATATCTGCAATTGAATTACATCCCACAACCCAACTCAATACTCAAAGGAGTTAAAAAGCTAATGCCCGGACATTACATGGTATTAAACCGGCATAAAGTAACAGAAGCTTCTTTCTACAAACTTGAATTGGATCAGGGTACTTCCAGCCAAATTGATTATGAGAAAGCATGTACCACCTTAGTTACATTAATGGATGAATCGGTACAAAAGCGGATGATCTCTGATGTTCCTCTTGGCGCTTTCTTAAGTGGTGGAATTGATTCATCTGTTGTAGTGGCCATGGCCAGCCGCCATACAAAGCAATTGAATACTTTTTCTATTGGGTATAAGGATAATCCTTTCTTTGATGAAACCTCGTATGCCAACCTGGTTGCAAAAAAATACAATACCAGTCATACCGTATTCTCTTTAACGAATGAAAATTTTCTGGAACACCTGGACCACATCCTGGATTATCTTGACGAGCCATTTGCCGATTCTTCGGCTATACCAGTTTATATTTTAAGTTATCATACCCGTAAGCATGTTACAGTTGCCTTATCAGGCGATGGAGGTGATGAAGTATTTGCCGGTTATAATAAACACCAGGCCGAATGGCGTATGCGGCAAAATAGTGTAGTCAATAATCTTATTAAGGCAGGTGGGCCCATCTGGAAACGGTTACCAAAATCACGGAACAGTAAATTATTTAATCTTGTAAGACAGCTCGACCGTTTTGCAGAAGGTGGAAAATTAGATGTAAAGGAACGCTACTGGAGATGGGCCGGATTCCAAACATCGGGTGAAGCAACAGCTTTATTATCTCCTGCTGCACGGGCCGGGCTTGATATGAATATTTATCATCAGCAGAAAGATCACATTCTCCGGCACCTGAAGAATGATCATTCACTTGAGGATATGCTGCTCACTGATATGGAATTGGTTTTGCTTAGCGATATGCTTGTAAAAGTTGATTTGATGAGCATGGCTAATAGTCTTGAGGTGAGAAGTCCCTTCCTTGATCATGAGGTGGTGGACTTTGCTTTTGGTCTGCCTACTGAATTCAAGATCAATAAAAATTTGAAAAAACGGATCGTGCAGGATGCTTTCCGCCCTTATTTGCCGCAAGAACTTTATAACCGTCCAAAAAAAGGATTTGAAATACCCTTGCTTGACTGGTTCCGCAAAGAATTAAAAACAAGAATAACTGATGACTGGTTAAATGATGACTTCATTGCTGAACAGGGCTTGTTCAATCCTGATGCTATCCGTCAGCTAAAACTGAAGTTGTTTTCAAACAATCCCGGCGACGCACATGCAACGGTGTGGGCACTGATTGTTTTTCAAAACTGGTGGAGAAAATACATGATGAATTCATAAAGCAGGTTCATGATTTCAAATAAGCAAGGCGCCCCATTTGCTCCAATCCCTATCTTTAACCGATCAATCCTGAAATATAATGCCCCGTGTTTTACGCATACTCAATCGTCTGGCAGTTGGTGGTCCTGTACTTAATGCCACGTATCTTACCCGGTACATGTCGCCGGAATTTGAAACTATTCTGGTTGTTGGAGAGAAGGAGGATCATGAAAAAAGTGCTGCGTTCCTGGCCGACCAGTTGAACATCAAATATGTTACGATTAAAGGAATGGGAAGATCTATCAACCCGGCATCTGACTATTTTGCTTACAGGGAATTAAAAAAGCTGATCAGAAGCTTTAATCCCCATGTGGTACATACCCATTCCGCAAAACCCGGTGCATTAGGAAGACTGGCTGCATCTGCATCGAATGTACCCGTGATACTCCACACATTCCATGGCCATGTATTCCATTCTTATTTCAATTCCGCCAAAACAAAAATATTCATCAACGCTGAAAGGTACCTGGGAAGCAAATCAGATGCTATAATTGCCATCAGTGAACAACAGAAAAAGGAACTTGTAAATGATTTCAAAATTGCGCCTGCCGAAAAATTCCGGGTCATCCCTTTAGGTTTTGATCTGGACAGGTTCAGGGAAAACCAGGAAGAGAAAAGGTCAAACTTCAGGCGGGAGTTCAATGTTAAAGATGATGAGATTGCGATTGGCATTATAGGACGACTTGTTCCTGTAAAAAACCATTACCTTTTTCTGAAAGCCATCAAACATGTTTTTGACCATACAACCAAAAAAGTAAAAGCCTTTATCATTGGTGATGGTGAAACAAGAAGCGATCTGGAAAATATCGCAAACGAATCAGGTATTCATTTCTCTACCGAAAATGACAGTGAACATCACCATCCCCTGGTATTTACTTCATGGCGCAAGGATGTTGATGTAATCAACTCAGGATTGGATATCATGTGTCTTACATCATTTAATGAGGGTACGCCTGTAAGTCTTATAGAAGCACAGGCGGCTAATAAGCCAATTGTTTCAACCAGGGTGGGTGGAATATCAGATATTGTTATTGAAGGTGAGACCGCTTTACTGGCGGATATTCACGAAACAGAAAAATTCAGTGCCCTGCTACTTGATTTGGTTGAGCAGGATGAACTGAGGCATAGGCTGGGTGTAAATAGTCACCTGCATGTGCTTGAAAAATTCAGTTATCACCGGCTGGTAAAAGATATGGCGCAACTTTATAATGAACTGCTGGAAAAAAAGAATAAATAATGTTCCTTTTTAAAAATAAATCAACCAGCACCGATCTTTCCTGGCTTCAGGCCGATATGCATTCCCACCTGGTTCCGGGAATAGATGATGGTGCTCCGGATATGGCAACCTCGGTCACTCTGATCAAAGGTCTCCATGCCCTGGGTTACAAAAAGATCATAACCACGCCGCATATTTTATGGGAGATCTATCCCAATACCCACGATAAGATCATTGAAGGTATCAGCGAAGTGAGAAAGGCTTTAGAACTGGAAGGAGTAGATGTGGAATTACATGCCGCCGCAGAATATTTTATAGATGAACATTTTGAACAGGAATTAAAGAATAAGGTTCCTTTATTAACTATTAGCGGCAATATGGTGCTGGTTGAATTCTCCATGCTCAATGCTCCTATGGACCTTCAGGAAGTTATGTTCGAAATGCAAATGCAGAATTATCAGCCCGTTATTGCACATCCCGAACGGTATACCTACCTGGCAAGAAAAAAAGAGGTGTTTGATGAATTGAAAAATGCCGGTTGCTATTTCCAGCTCAACCTCCTTGCATTGACAGGGTATTATGGCTATCCGGTTCAGGAACTTGCAGACTATCTGCTGAAAAAAAAATATTATGACCTCGCAGGCACTGACCTTCACCATGCCAGACACCTGGCAGCGATAAGAAAGATACCCGCGGCCGCATTAAAAAAATTGCGTGATTCGGTAGAGCTGAAAAATGGATCGCTCTAGCTTTTTGTTATCAGTTAATATTTAAGACATACCGGACCATCCTGATTATGGATCTTGTTTAATTTTTTTTGCAATTTGTATTTTGGAGAATTATGAGATCAGGAATCATGTATTCTTAAAAATTAACAGCTGGTCTGCTTCGTCATTCATCAAAATCATATAGGTTTGAAAAGATGTTGCAGGAAGTAATTTTGGTAAACGAAAAGGATGAGCAGATTGGGCTGATGGAAAAAATGGCAGCCCACCAAAAAGGATTACTCCACAGGGCTTTCAGTGTGTTCATATTTGATAAGCAGGGAAGGATGCTGTTACAGCAACGTGCTTCCGGAAAATACCATGGGGCTCTTTTATGGACGAATGCCTGCTGCAGTCATCCCTGGCCTGGTGAAGATGTTGAAAAGGCCGCTGTTAGAAGACTCAAAGAAGAAATGGGCTTCACTACCCCGCTTCAAAAAATATTTTCATTCATTTACCATGCTGAAGTTGAAAATCAATTGGTAGAACATGAGTATGACCATGTGTTTGCAGGTGAATACGAAGGTGCAGTAGATCCGCATTCGATGGAGGTGGCATCATATAAATTCGAAACAGTAGAATCCATCAGGCAGGCATTAAGTTCCCATCCTTCAACATTTACAACCTGGTTCAGGATCGCTTTTCCTTCCGTTGAAAAATGGTGGAACGAAAAGTATAGATAATAAGAATATACTCGTCCGCTCCTGCCCAAGCTCTGCACTTCTATTGGTGTGGATTTATTAAATTGATCAGCATATTTGCCGGGATCACACCAGATTGTCTCCATTTCACCTCTCCATTTTTGAAAAGTATGAAGGTTGGTACACCTTGTATCCCAAATTGTTGGGCTACAGCAGGATTCTTGTCAACATCTATTTTAAGTATTGCAGCCTTGTCACCCACTTCATCCTTGATCTGTTTGAGAACCGGGGCCATTGTTTTACATGGTCCGCACCACGTGGCAAAGAAATCAACCAATACAGGTTTGCCAGAACTGATCATATCACCAAAGCTTGTCATGATTTTTTTAAAGGTAATACATAGATTGTACCAGAGGTGGTTTGTTGCCATGTCTGCAGATTTATTATATATCTTCAAATGATGAATGACAGGCTGACAAGATCTATTAAAATACTTGCTTTTATTGTATTGCTGATCATTGTACTGGTGTACGCAAAACCCTTTCTGGTTCCTCTTAGTTTTGGTGCCATATTCGCCATGTTGTTCCTGCCTCTTTCGCTCAGGTTAGAAAAATGGGGGATGGGCAGGGGATGGGCAGTTACAGTTTCTACATTGTTGTTGATGGCATTGATTGCCGCAGTAATCACCATCTTCGCATGGCAGATATCCGATGTATCAAAGAACTCTGCACAGATTGAAGACAATATCAGCCAAAAGATAGATGAGCTAAGGAATTATGTAAGCACGAAATTCGGTATCTCCATTCAAAAACAGGATCAGATCATTGCAGAGCAAAAACAAAGTGGGGGCGGACAGATATCCACCATGATTACAGGTTTATTATCAGGCCTGGGAGGTTTTATCACAGATCTGATACTAACCCTGGTTTATGTATTTCTATTTCTGTATTTCAGATTGCACCTCAAAAAATTTGTTTTGATGCTTGTGCCTGCAGCCAATAGAAAGAATGCCACTACCATTATGGATGAAGCAAGTGAAGTAGCGCAGAAGTACATTACCGGACTTGCATGGATGATCCTTTGTCTGTGGATCATGTACAGTATTGGCTTTTCAATTGTTGGAGTAAAAAATGCAGTGTTCTTTGCCATACTTTGTGGTTTGCTGGAGATCGTTCCATTTGTTGGAAATCTCACCGGTAACGCCATAACCATAGTTGCTGTTGTAATGCAGGGAGGCAGTACATCAATGATCATTGGTGTGTTGATCACCTATGCTACCGTACAATTTCTTCAAACCTATATTCTTGAACCTCTGGTGGTAGGCAAGGGCGTGAGCATAAATCCATTGTTTACCATTGCAGGCATAGTGGGAATGGAACTTATCTGGGGCATACCGGGTATGGTGCTTGCTATTCCACTGCTGGGGATCACAAAGATTATTTGCGATCATATTGAACCTTTGAAACCTTATGGTTTCCTTATAGGACAGGAGAAGAAAAAAAGCGGTTCCATCATAACCAAAGTAAAGAAATGGTTTAGCTGAAGCGTATATATCAGGTTGACAATCCAGGTGATTGATCCCGTATTAAGATTATGACCCCGGCAATTTCAACTTTGAAAAATATCCGTCATCTTTCTGCAGGGAAGGGCAACCATATTTTTATGTGTCTGAGAAAGTTATTTTGATAAGGTCAGCATGTCTGCTTTTTTGATCTTATCCACCTGAAAAATATTTCAATATTTCATTTAACAACCCGTGATCCAAGGCCAAAAAGCTGCACATGTCCAATAAGAAAGGTGATTGTTTTATATCAGACTTGTAAGTCCCTTAAGAAGTTTATTAAGGTCTATCCCCTTATGCATGACACCCTCAAAAAGATCACCTTCCGAACGTACTCTTTCAGCCATATTATCCATATTGAAATCCTGCATCTTTAAACCTTTCTTCACTTCCGACCAATGCAAGGGTGCAGAAACCGTTGCTCCTGGTTTGGGCCTGATAGAATAGGGCGCACAAATGGTTTGGATCGGCCGGTTTTGCAAATAATCAATATAAATTTTATCCTTACGTTTAGCTGGATTCCGTACAAGACTGGTAAATGCAGGTAATTCTTCATGAACAAGGTTGGCAATAAGTTCGGCCAGTTGTTTTGACTGTTCATAATTATATTTCGCACCAAGTGGAATATAAATATGCAGTCCTGTTGAGCCGGAAGTTTTTGGATAGGAAACTACCTGCAGGCTATCTAAAATTTCTTTCACTACCCGCGCGGTCTCAATTACTTTTTCAAAAGAAATGGCGCCAGGATCCAGATCAATTACACTCCAGTCCGGATATAAGGGTGACTGTGCCCGCGAGTGCCAGGGATTCATTTCAATGCAGCCCAGGTTGGCCATATAAATCAGTGATGCAGTATCCGAACAGATAAGAAAATCTTTTGGCTCTCCATTTGATTCGCTGAAACGCTTAAAAGTATTGAGCCATTTATCAACTTTTCCTCCCATGTTCTTATGATAAAAGCTTTCACCATTGATGCCATCGGGAAAACGGTTCAAAGATTGAGGGCGGTCTTTCATATAGGGCATTATGTAATCAGCCATTTCATAATAATACCGGAGCATGTCGCCTTTTGATACAGCTTTCCCGCGTATTCCGGCACTGGCCGGCCAATATATTTTTTTTAGATTAGAAAGTTTCAGCTCATGACCGTTTACATTGATCACCTGGTCTTCCTTTGTTGTACTGATCAATTCCCGGTTCGATTCTTTCTTTGATTCATCAGTTTTTTGAAAGCTATCTGGTTCTTCTGTATTTAATTCAAATGCAGTTTTATCTTCCCGCAGCCCCTGAAAAGATGGATGCCTCATAATTCCTTCTCTGGTCAATTCAGTATACTTTACTTCACATACCAGGAATGGCTTTAACCATACAGTTGGTTTGCCTATTGCCGGTTCTTCCTCAAAAGGACATGTTTTTGTAATGTGGGGTTTCATTTTGTTCATCAGCTCAAGTGTTGACTTGTCAGTGAAACCCGTACCGGTCTGTCCAATGTAAATAAGTTGTCCGTTCTTATACACACCAAGAACCAAAGAGCTGAATAGACGGTCACTGTCTTTATTTTTGGAGTAACCGCAAATAACAGCTTCATGTCTTTCCTCTATTTTTATCTTGAACCATGTTTTCACCCGGGCATCCGGTATATAAATTGAATCCTTTCTCTTGGCAATGATGCCTTCCAGGTTATTTTTCTTTGCGATCTCGAAAAAATCATTTCCAACATCATCAATATGGTCGCTATACCTGATAGTGCCGGAATCAGGCATTACCTGTCTTAGTATTTCTCTTCTTTGATATAATGGAAGACCCATGAGAGCAACACCGTCGAGCCAGAGAATATCAAACACATAAAATACAAGTTGCCCTTCCTTCAATTTATCCCATTGCTGTATGCTGTTAAAATCAGGTCGTCCATCTTCATTCAAAACCACGATCTCCCCATCCACAACAACATTGATATTCCATTGTTTCAATTCATCATGAATGGATTTAAATTTTTGGTTGAAAGAATTGTTGTTCCTTGACCTGATATCAACGGTTCCATTTTTCAGGTAAGCAAGGGTTCTGTAACCATCCAGTTTCAATTCAAATTGCCAGTTTGTATCCGTAAAAGGCTCTGCTATCAGTGTTGCCAGCATTGGTTTGATGTTCAGGGGCATTTTAGCATTCAGGCCCCCTGGAAGATTTCTTTTGATGATCTCAATAATGCTTGAGAAGTTTTTACGGGGCTGTATATCAAGCACTATTTGGTTTGCATAATTTTTATCAGTCTTTGATTTTTTTGCAGGCAATTTCTTTAAAGAAGGCAATTTTCTCTGCTCAGTTCTCCCTTTAGAAACCTTTTTTTTCGTCTGACCCATACTTCATATTACAAAAAATAAATGCCACCTCCAGCATATTCTTAATTGGCCTGTGATATATTATTGAATGATAATGATTTATAACTTATCCACCTTAATGCACAGCTTTTCACATAAAAAAAAGAATAGTGTGGGTAAACCTTGAGAATATCCGTGTGCATATCTGATGAGTATGTTATCTGTCTGATTTGTCATATACAAACCTCACCATAGCGCTTTTAGTAGCTGTGGAAGTAAGAAACAGCTGGTATTTTTTTGTGCCTGCCGAAATGATGAGCATGGCTGTATTAGGAGGGATGGATCCAAGGTTTTCAGCTACCATTTCCAATTCCTGGAATGGCTTATTGAGATCTACCACAACGTAAATGGTGATAGGCCGGGTGGATAAAATTTGATTTGAAACCACAACATTTTTATTTAGCAATACGGTAATGGAGTCTCCATCCACCTGGGCATTATCATAAAAGTCAAGACGAAGGGTACCGGTATCAACCAGTATTTCAGGGATCTCTTTAAAATCTGATTCTGCCGCCCTTGAAAGAGTAATAGGACCTGTGCTGCAATTGATATTTGTATTTAACACTTTTCCATCCCAATCACCTGTGAGAATTTCCTTCTTACCCTCTTTGCGGTAGGAGAGATAAAAATTTTTCACGCATATGGTACAATGAGGATGTATATGGAAGGTTGATACAATGGTTTCATGGATGGTTAGCTTGCGGGTAGTGCGGTTATAACGGCCGGTTATTTTTTTCTTTACATAATAATTGATATTCTCATACTGGTACGAATCTCCGTAAACACTATCGCCAATAAAGTTGAGCTGAAGCTCAATATTATTTTCAGTAAAGCATCCACCTCCCATACGCAAACTTCCTTTCCAGAAACCAGTAAGGTTTTGTGCCGGAGTAGAAATGGAAATAGATACAAAAACTAAAATGGCCAAAAATGATTTCACGCAAAGAAGATAGCTAAATTTTATTGTGTTGATTGAGAAAATTATGTGAAAAGGAATATGGCCATGCGGTAAAAATCATAGCTTATCCTAAGAGGTGCGGGATAAATTCCTGGTATCTACATGTATCATGTTAAGAAGAATTACTTAAATGAAATAAAAAGCTGCTGAACCTGTGGCTGTTCTTCATAACTTGCTGCAGTGCCAGCCGAAACCATTTTATTTATCTGCTTCCGGAACACGATGGATATAAATGCAAATATAATGACAGGCATTTTAGAATTAAACCTTTCTTTTTCAACATGGAATTTGAAGCCATTGCTCTTGGTGAGAATTATAAAATTTCTTCTTTAAATAATAAGACCTTTCTGATATCCGGTTCAAATGCCGAATATATTGTGTACAACCAGGGGAATAACTGGAAATGTGCTGATGAAGTAGATACTGGCTTACTGGTGCGACTGGGGAATATCATTGAATCCCATCTGCACCCTTCGCACTAACCTTTTTTTTATTGGCGGTTTTATCCTCAAACAATTTTCTGTATAAAGGGCTTTCTGTACGCTTCCATTTATCCCAGAAGGTGAAATACAAACCATAATTGTATTTAAACTGTTTATGGTGGAGGGAGTGGTGTGATGCACCGATCAGCCATTTGCCTAAAAAATGATCCTGGAATTTTTTGGGATAGATTTCAATATCAAGATGGTTTATCACACTGCTGAAAGTCATAAGCGTTAACTGGAACAATAATACATATAAATGGACGGGTAGCACCAACAGTAATAAGGGCAGAAAAACAGCCTGTAACAATCCTTCTATTGGGTGAAAAGAAAAAGCCGTCCAGGGAGAGGTGATATTACTTTCATGGTGCACTTTGTGCACTACCTTAAAAATTCCGGGATGGTGCATCCACCTGTGTACCCAGTAATAATAAGTTTCATGAAGAAATAAGGAAATAAACAGGCTTAATGGCAACCAGTAATAGGTATAGCCGGCCAAATCGGTATATACTTTTAACCAGCCTTTCTGCCATAAAATGGCGGAGGCACTTCCGGCCAAAGCAAAGATCAATGCCGTAATGATACTCCAGCCTACCTCCTTTCTTAACTGGGCTTTGGGATACGCCCGGGCGCTGATCTTTTTTTCCTGCCATCTGGAAGGAAACCAGATATAAAAAATGCAGTGGAATAAACCTGCGATCAAAATATATCTTAGAAATACCACCATGAAAATGACCAGCGTGGTAATGCCAAACCATAAGGGTTCTGAAAGATCCGGAAGCTCAGCCATTAGTTTATTGCAATTAAAACGTTACTTACAAAGGTCTCAATAGTTTGTAAGGATATGAATTAATTTTTGTTTGTTTAAATAAATGCCCATAAATTTAAACAAATTATGAATCTCTTTTCTATTTCCCAGCTTAGCCGTTTTTCCGGAATAAAACCTCATACCATACGTATCTGGGAAAAAAGGTACAATGCACTTAAGCCCATCAGGTCGGAGGGAAATACGAGGTATTATGATGGTGAACAACTGAGGCGGCTTTTAAATATTGTTACACTTAGTAAATCGGATAAAAAAGTTTCTGAGCTTTCGCGGTTAACCGACCAGAAACTTAATAAGCTGATAACAAATCTTTATGCCGGTAAGGACCAGCCGGGAATGGAAGAAACTTTCATATCCCAATTGGTTAGTGCCGGTTTAAACTATGACGAAGAGGGTTTTGAAAAAGTATTTGCCCATTGTATTTTAAAATACGGGATGAAAGCAGCGTATCAAAAGGTTCTGTATCCTTTGCTGGACAGGGTGGGATTAATGTGGTCCGACAGAAGTATTCCTCCAGCCCAGGAACATTTCCTTAGTAACCTCATCAGGCAGAAAATCCTTACTGCCATAGATTATCTTCCTTCACCCGGTACTGATCTGGCTCCATGGATTTTGTTCTTGCCGGAAGCGGAATTTCATGAAATAGGGTTGTTGATGGCGCATTATTTTATAAGGTCGTCAGGATGTGCATCAGTGTACCTTGGTGCAAATGTGCCGCTTGCCTCAGTCAGGCACACCATCAGGGCAAGGAAGCCGGCCAACCTGCTCTTATTTATGGTTCATAACGATGATCCGGAGAAAACAGAAGCATATCTGAAAGAACTAAAGAGAATTTTCAATAAAAAAATATTCATAGCGGGTAATCGGGACCTTCTTTCAGAAATCAGGATGGTACAACCTTTTAATTGGTTAGGGTCGGTTGAAGCACTGGAAAACGTATTGCATCCCAGAT
>CBIHLW010000044.1:0-12087 GCA_966210755.1 uncultured bacterium | reverse complement strand
GCCCTCATTAGAGGAACAACTTTTACTTTATTATCATTTATTTTTTCAAGTACCTGATCCGGTAAACCTGCAAAATATCCGGCAGGTACCTGGTAGGGCATCTCCCTGCTGATAAATGAAAGGACCAGCGATTCTTCTTCCGTTGTAAAAGCCTGCAGGTTCCCACCTGTTTCTTCAAAATAATCAGCAGGTACTTCAAAAGGCATTTTGCGTGATAAGCCTGCCAGCAAAGGGGAAAGGGAATTAATCTCTTCTTCCGCAGATACATCATCAGATTTGATCCTGGCCAGGATCCTGTCCGCCAGCCCCTCAAAATATCCATCGGGTACTGAGTAAGGATTTGTGTTAACACCAGGTGAAAGCTGGCTGTCAAGTGCTTTCAATTCGGCTGATATGGTATTGCGGCTATTCATTTTCAGGTTTTAAGACGCAAATCGGGACTTAAAGTTTAATGATTTTTAATGTAATCCTCTATTTTTTTTACCGCATGGTGATAGCTAGCCTTGAGGGCGCCTTCACTGGTTTCGAGTGCCCTGCTCATTTCTTCATATGGCATCTCGTCATAATACCGTAAGCTAAATACAATTCTTTGCTTTTCAGGTAATTGCTGAATGGCCAGCTGTAATTTCCATTCCAGTTTATTGGGGTCAAAATGTTTATCGGCCCTGATCTTATTACTTAATCCGCTTTCCACATCACTCAGGCTTACCGCAGCTCTTTTTTTCTGGCCTTCAAGGAATGTTAAGCTTTCATTAGTGGCAATACGGTAGAGCCAGGTATATAATTGTGAATCTTCCCTGAAATTGTCCAATCCGTTCCAAACCCTTATAAATACATTTTGTAATACATCGTTGGCATCATCATGGTCTACTACCATTCTTCTGATGTGCCAGTATAATTTTTCCTGGTATTTTTTGATAATGGCCGTATAGGCTGCTTCCCTCGTTTGCGGCTTCCTGAACTGCATCAATAAATCTGCATCCGATCTGTCTGTTAAGGCCATGGAAGGTTTTATTAAAGTTAGTTGTTTGGAAAGGGTATAAGGTGAAAGATTTAAGGTTACGGCCTGGTTATAATGCAATCCGTGTTTCAGTAAGGTTTGTTAGAGTAAAGAACCTTTAACCTTAAACCTAAAATTCACCCCTTTCTTCCTATCACTTTTTCCGCAGCGGCAATAATATCGGGAACATCAAGTCCATACTTTTTTAGAAGTTCAGCAGGTGTTCCGCTTTCTCCGAAAGTATCGTGTGTACCTATGTATTCTATCGGTACAGGGAAATTCCTGGCTGCAACCTGCGCAACCGCATCACCCATTCCTCCATAGATATTATGTTCCTCGGCCGTTACGGCACATTTGGTTTTGCGGATGGATCTTAAAATGGCTTCTTCATCAAGTGGTTTTATGGTGTGAAGGTTGATCACTTCAACGCTGATGCCTTTTTCCTCTAAGGCTACACCAGCCTGTATGGCATTCCATACCAGGTGGCCGCAGGCAAAAATGGTTACATCAGTGCCTTCAGAAAATTGCTGGGCTTTGCCGATCACAAAGGGCTCTTCCGGATTTGAAAAAATGGGCCAGGCCGGCCGACCAAATCTCAAATAAACAGGACCATGAAATTCGGCAATGGCCATGGTGGCTGCCTTGGTTTGATTGTAATCACATGGAACAATTACCGTCATGTGGGGTAGCATTTTCATCATGCCGATATCCTCAAGTATCTGATGGGTGGCACCATCCTCACCCAGCGTGAGGCCCGCATGAGAAGCGCAAATCTTTACATTTTTTCCGCTGTAAGCGATGCTTTGGCGTATCTGGTCGTACACCCGGCCGGTTGAGAAGTTGGCAAAGGTGGTTGTAAAAGGAATTTTACCTCCGATGGTAAGTCCGGCAGCTATGCCCATCATATTGGCTTCAGCAATTCCAACCTGGATATAGCGTTCAGGGAATTCTTTCATAAACTGTTGCAGCTTCAGTGAACCTGCCAGGTCGGCTGTAAGGGCAACAACATCTTTATTCTTGCGGGCAATTTCCACGATCCCATCTCCAAAACCGCTTCTTGTGTCTTTTTTGCCTGTAGGCTGAATGTCTTTGAGCATTTTTTAAATTTCTTAAGGGGCAAATGTAAGGATAGTTCCAGTTGATGGAGGTGGTTGATAATCTGTTGTTTTAAACAAACATCAGTTGAATGTGTTTACAAGTAAGAATGCCATTAACCTTTATTTAATTCAGTTCACTCTGAGAAGAAGTAAACATCTCCTCATCTTCCCTGAGTTTCTGTTCCCATTTCCATGCGGTATCCATCATTTCATCAAGTGTATATTTCGGGTCCCATCCAAGTTTGTTGCGTGCTTTGTCATTATTGGCATAGATAGCCATAATATCACCAGGCCTTCTGGGCCCTATCTCATAATTGAGTTTAACGCCGCTTATTTTTTCAAAAGAATGAATAGCTTCCAGAACGGTTACACCCAAACCGGTTCCCAGGTTGAAGATCTCGCAATTAGAATCATTTTTTTCTTCTTCCAGGTATTTGATGGCCAGCGTATGGGCATGTGCAATATCACAAACATGTATATAGTCGCGTACGCAGCTTCCGTCTCTTGTTGGATAATCATTTCCATGTACCGTCATCTTCGGAAGCTTACCCACAGCTGTCTGAGTGATAGCAGGAACCAGGTTCTGTGGTCTGCCTATTGGCATTTCTCCAATTAGTGTAGAGGGATGTGCACCTACCGGATTAAAATATCTTAAAATGATAAATTTTGTATCCACTGCGTTTTTAAATTCACCCAGTATTTGTTCGCCCATTTGTTTTGTGTAACCATATGGCGAAGCTGCCGGTTTTGTAGGCGTGTTCTCGGTAACCATTTGTTGTTCCGGTTCTCCGTAAACGGTACAGGAAGAAGAAAATACAAACCAGGGCGTTCCAAATTCCTGAACGCATTTTAAAAGGTTGATGAGGGAATTCAGGTTATTCTCAAAATACATTAAAGGTTTTTCAACCGATTCTCCAACGGCTTTATAAGCAGCAAAATGAATGATGCCGGTGATATCTGTATTTTCCTGGAAGATGGCGAAAGTGTCGTCAAAATTGCAAAGGTCAACCTTGTAATTTTTAACCTGTTTGCCAGTGATCTTTTCTACGCCTTTTAATAAGGAAGCGGCCGACCTGGAATTATTGTCAACGCTTACTACTTCAAAACCGTTTTCAATGAGGTCTGCAATTGTGTGTGTGCCTATATACCCACAGCCACCGGTAACAAGGATCTTAGCCATTCGTTTTGTTTATTGGCGGCAAAACTCGTAAAATAAAATTATAGAAACATCTTTGCCAGCAGGAAAATTCCAGCGGCAAGCAATGCACTGATCGGAATAGTGAGTATCCAGGCCCAAAGCAGATTTATAGTAACACCCCATCTTACAGCAGACAATCGTTTTGTAGCTCCAACACCCATAATGGCACCGGTGATGGTATGCGTTGTACTAACCGGAATTTTCAAAGCTTCGGTTACAAACAAAGTAACAGCACCTGCTGTTTCTGCTGCCACCCCTTCGAATGGTGTAACCTTGGTAATGCGTGTTCCCATAGTTTTAACGATCTTCCATCCACCACTCATGGTACCCAGACCAATAGCCGCATAGCAGGATAACGGAACCCAGGTGGGCATTTCGTCAAAGCTGGTAATGCTTCCATTGGCAATTAATGCAGCCGTAATGATACCCATTACTTTTTGCGCGTCATTTCCACCATGCCCAATGCTGAATGCCGCTGAAGAAATGAGCTGCAGTCTTTTGAACCAGACATTTGACTTGTGGGCATTCAGGGTATTAAGCCAGAATGTAAATACGGCCATGATAATAAGGATAAATGAAAGCAGTATCCATTTAAAATTCTTGGTATAAAAGATCAATTGCCATACATAGCTTTCGTAATCAGTATTGGCTGCCAGTTCTGCCGTGTCTAGAACTAAATGGGTATAAAGAAAATATCCAACACCTGCCAGCACGGCAAGTGAAACCAGTTTGGGCAGGATATCTTTTCGGAAGGATAATAAAAACCAGAGTGAAAGGATAAAAGCTATAAAGCCACCCACAAGAGGCGCTACAATAATGAAGATGGCTGTTTTTATGATCGGGTCACTGTTGATAGCCTCAAAACCTCCAAATGCAACCGCCGCACCGGCAAAACCACCAATAAGGGTATGCGAAGAAGAAGAAGGTATGCCAAACCACCAGGTCAACAGGTTCCAGATGATGGCAGCAATGAGACCCGAAAAAATAACTACCATTCCAATGTTCCCGGTTACCACTTCATCCTTTACCGTTTTAGCCACCGTGTTGGCAACACCGTGGTCCTTAAAAATAAAAAAAGCAGCAAAGTTGAAAACAGCTGCCCATAGAACGGCCTGGAAGGGTGTCAATACCTTGGTAGATACAATAGTGGCTATGGAATTGGCAGCATCATGAAAGCCATTGATGTAATCGAAGATCAGTGCCAGAGCTATTACAACTATAATAAGGGTCATCTAAAGAATTTGAAAATTTGAAAATGAGAAAATTTGAAAATGGAGCAACTCCTTCTTTTCATCTTCCGTATTTTCCAGGTTGTGCCTTCAGGCATATTTTACAATGATAGATTCAATAACATTAGCAGCATCTTCGCATTTGTCAGTTGCCGTTTCCATTACCTGGTAGATCTCTCTTTTCTTGATCACCTCTTTGGCATCTGGCTCAATGGCAAACAATCTCTCAATACTCATATCGAATATGTCATCGGCCTCATTTTCCAGGCTGTTGATCTTTACAAGTGATTCTGTAATCAGGCGCATGTTTTTCATATTCCTTAATTCTCCCACCGCTTTGCGAACTTCAATACAGCTTTGAAGTATGATCTCGCTGAGCTTTTGCATTCCTATGTCATTGGGATTAACCCTGTAGAAATTTATTTTTTTTGAGGTCGCAAAAATATAGTCGGCTATATCATCCAGTGCTGATGCCAGATAATGGATGTCTTCCCTGTCGAATGGTGTGATAAAATTCCTTCCAAGCTCGGTAAATAATAAATGTGTGAGTTCATCATTGGCATGTTCAACATCCTCCATCTGCGAAATGATGCCTTGTCTTTTATCAAAATCAGGTTCTCCAATAACCTGCGTAAGGAGTTGGCCCATCTGTTTTACGTTATCTGCGCTTTTTTCGAAGAGTTCATAAAATATTTTGTTTTTAGGAGCCAGTAACCTAGCGAAAATGTTCATACTTGTCTTTTTAAAAGTTTTGCAAAGTTAGGTTCAATTGTTGCGAGCCTGACAGAGAACTTAGAATTAATAATTACATAATATACCATATTTGCACCTTATAGCAGTTTGCAGATTCATAAACCATGCTAAAAAGAATTTGAGGATGAAATTAGCTTTCACACCTTTCATTGCCAGCCTTGCAATTATTATGCTGGCCACAATGTCCAATGCCCATGCGCAAAGATTCATTACAGATTATGATTCATCTTTATTCATCAGAGATACGCTAAGGCCGTTTTTAAAAAATATGGAGAATATGAGTTTTAGCGGTTATATACAACCACAGTTTCAGGTGGCCCGGCAAAAAGGCATAGATAGTTATGCCGGGGGAGATTTCCGCGAATTCAGTAATAACAGGTTCATGATCAGACGCGCTCGCATGAAAATCGACTACCGGATTCCTGGCAAAAAGGGTAATATTCCTGCGGCACTTTTCACTTTCCAGTTTGAAGCGACCGAACGAAACCTGAACGTCCGTGACATGTTCGTAAGAATTTTCGAACCCCTAAAAGCGAATTTTTCACTTACAGCTGGGATGTTTGCACGCCCTTTTGGATATGAAGTGAACTTGTCTTCCTCATACAGGGAATCACCGGAAAGAGGCAGAATGTCTCAGATACTGATGCCCAGCGAGCGTGACCTTGGTGCCGCGATCACCTATGAATCCCAGCAACCTGGAAGAAAGGAGCTACAATTAAAATTGGATGTGGGCATTTTTAACGGACAGGGAAAATCAGGTCCTGCAGAATTTGATTCATTTAAAGATATAATCGGCCGGCTTGTACTCAAACCTTTTTCTGCCGGATCAAACACCAGAATAAGCGGAGGACTTTCTTTTTTAAATGGCGGCTGGGTGCAGCCAACCCAATACAAATACGAAACGGGGATAGCCGGAAATAACAAGCGGTTTATTGTGGATTCCAGCTTATCTAATATTGGTGATAAGGCTCCACGCCAGTATTACGGCGCGGATCTGCAGGTCGAATTCACACATGCATGGGGTAAAACTGAACTGCGGACAGAATACTGGAGCGGTATTCAGCCTGGCAGTTTTGAAACTACGGTCAACCCCGGTGAACTACCCGTTTATCCAACGTATATAAGGTCATTTGATGGTGCTTTTTTCTATTTAATTCAAAATCTGATCAATGAAAGGTGGGAACTCGTTGCCAAATACGACTGGTATGACCCTAATACTGATGTGAGCGAAATGGAAATTGGCAAAACCGGAACTAATTTTTCTGAAGCAGATATCAGATTTGCCACCTTTGGATTTGGTATGAACCATCACCTTAATGATAACCTCAAAATACTGTTGTATTATGATATCGTAAGAAATGAACACACGGCCATGGCGGGATTTACAAAGGATGTCCGCGATAATGTATTTACATGGAGGGTACAGTTCAGGTTTTGAGGCATTAAACCACCCTCAACAATATTCAGCTAACCAACCCCAGGCTTATTCACCGCTTTTTTCAGCCTGCCAATAGAAACAAACTTTGCTGACAGGCCTGAAGGCCTTAAATTGTTTCCATGGAAGATTCCGGAAACCCGGATGTATTGTTTCAGGAAATGAAAAATGGCAACAGGGAAGCCTATGCCCAAATCTATCAGCTCTATTTCACCAATCTTTATGAATATGGACTCAGGCTGGCTTCTGAAAAGGATTTGGTGATGGATTCCATTCACGACCTTTTTGTAAAAATCTGGACCAAAAGAAATGATCTTGGAGTTGTTGAAAATCTTAAAGCCTATTTGCTGGTTTCATTAAGAAGGATATTGAACAACAAACTACAATCCGGTAAAAAAACCAGATCAGTTAATCCTGAAGATGATCTTTTTTTTGAACTGAGGTTTTCCACAGAATCGCAATATTTCAAAAAACTGGAGGAAACAGACCGCCGTCAGCGATTGCTTCAGGCCATGGACCAGCTTAGTCCCCGCCAGAAAGAAATGATATACCTGCGTTATTTCGAGGAACTTGGATATGACGAGATTGCTTCAGTGATGGATATTACTATCAAAGGAGCATACAAATTATCTGCAAGGTCACTGGAGTCTCTCCGGGATATGCTATCCATTTCCACAACTGCACTATTGATACTTCTTGCTTTGGTACGCGAAGAGGTTTTAAACGGCATCTGATTCAGCAGGATAAGATTTTTTTAAAAATTTTTTACCTGAGTGGTGTAAAAGCCCGGGTATTGCTGTCTTAATAGTGAGCGTTTTCCTGTTTTAAGGGGAATGGAAACTATGACAACCAATTACGAATTTTATAGTACAGACGAATTTCTACAGGATAGTTATTTTATTTCCTGGGTAAAACACAGGTCTGATGAATCTGAATCTTTCTGGAAACAATGGATGGCAGGCCAGCCCCGGAACCTCCATGCCTTTCTTGCAGCCCGGGAGCAACTTGAAATTATTTTATCCGTTTCCAGAATAGAACCCGCCATTGCGGATAAAGATTATTTGTGGTCAAAGATCAATACTTCTATAGGCAGGAAACAGGGCAAACTGGTGTCCTTTAAAAATAAAAGAACATGGTATTATGCTGCAGCCATTTCTATTGCCGTTGTAATTACCGGGATCCTTTTATTCGGAAATACAGGTTCAGACGAAAGAATGCTGGTAACCGGCAATGGACAATTGAAAAAAGTATCATTAGCCGACTCAACGGTTATCCGGCTTAACGCTAATTCCACGCTCGAATACATGCGTAAATGGCCGGATGGTGATCCGCGGGAAGTGTATTTAAAAGGCGAAGCATTTTTTGATGTTGCGCATGTAAGCAATACTGAAAATGCCATGCTTCCTGCACAATTATTTATTGTACATACAAACCAGTTGAAGGTTGAAGTTTTGGGTACTGCATTCAATGTGAAAGAAAGAAGAGGCGTGACTCAGATTTCACTGGAAAGAGGAAGTGTCCGGATTCAGGTAAAATCTGACACAATTCAGCAACTCATTCTTTCTCCCGGAGAACTTGCTGAATACAGGCATGACAAAAAACAGCTTAGAAAAATTGTGAAGGACCCGGTGTATTTCAAAGACTGGACAGAAAATAAAATGCTCACGAATAATACCAGTGTATCGGAAATACTTACAGAACTAGAAGATGTATATGGTTATAAGATCATACTTCAGGATGCTGAAATAGGTAACAGAAGAATTGACGGTACCATACCTATGAAAAATGAAGACAACGTTCTATTTGTATTATCAAACATCCTGGATGTTGATATAAAGAAGAACGGACGCCGGCTCACTATTAAAAACAGAGAATAGCTTACAAATTCTGATCAAACCAAAAAAGAAAAACATGAAAAAAATTGTTGTGCTTTGTGTGGTAATATTTGCTTTATTACCTGTACAGAGTATTCATGCGCAGACTTCCATTCCGGTGAAAGAAGCGCTTGATGAAGTATCCAGCGTATTCGGGACCCGCTTCGTTTATGAAAGGTCGGTAGTTGCGGGAAAGACAACAACTGTTGATGTTTCATCTCTGAAAGGTAAACCGGTTGAGGATGTATTGAAAAGCATTTTATATCCTAACCAGCTTTTATTCCTCTATGTTGATGTCAATCATTATACGATTGTCAGGAATGATGAAAAAAATATTCCACTTTCCTCAAACGTTGTTGATAATGTTTTATCGAATAATCCGGCTGCATCCGATAACAACAACCAGCATATTGTTTCGGGCATCGTTTTATCGTCTGCAGGCAATGCACCCTTGGTGGGAGTTAATATTCAGGCTACGAAGGCTGGAACAGGAACCACCACAGGTACAGACGGGAGGTATACTATAAGTGTTGCTGAAAGGGACGTTCTTGTTTTTACCTACGTTGGTTTTGTGCCTCAGCAGGTTGCTGTTGGTAACCAGGCAACAATCAATATTACACTTGAGCCCCAGCAAAACCAGTTGAACCAGGTAGTGGTGATAGCTTATGGAACGCAGGCCAAAAAAGATCTGACCGGATCTGTGTCCACCATTTCCGGTAAAGAGATCGCTGACCTTCCTCCAACAATCAATATAGAACAGGCATTACAGGGAAAGGCAGCCGGCGTTATGGTGCTCCAGGAATCTGGTCAGCCTGGTGCCGCAACCAGGGTAAGGATCAGGGGAAGTTCATCCCTTCTTGGGTCTAACCAACCATTATATGTAATAGATGGTATTCCGGTAGTACCGGAAGGCAACATTCCTGATGATGGTTCTGCATTTAATAATTCACTGCTGCAACAGGGATTGAGCAGCCCGTTAGGAAATATAAATCCCGAAGATGTAGAATCTATTTCTGTGTTGAAAGATGCATCCGCAACTGCAATTTATGGTTCAAGGGCAGCCAACGGTGTGGTGATCATCACAACAAAAAAGGGAAGAGGCAGGCCAACCTATAACCTGAGCTCATCATTCAGTTACCAGAAAGCACAAACCGAAGAAGTGCTGAATGCCCAGCAATTCCGTGAGATATGGACGGAAGCTGCGCAGAACAGTACTTCCACAGCTGCTATCGTACAGGATATACTCAACGGCAGTTATTTTGGAAATGCAAATACCAACTGGGCTGATGAAATTACTCCTTCCAACCCTTACACTAAAAATCTGAACTTCTCTATTTCAGGTGCTTCTGATAAATTAAGATATTATACTGCCCTGAGTACGCAAAACCAGCAGGGAAGTTTTGAGAATTCTTTTTTTAACCGATACTCTTTCCTTGTTAATCTGAACATGGAAGTATCGAAGAATATTAATTTGGGTACATCTATAAATATTTCCTCTTCAAAACAGGGTTCACCGGATGGCGGTCTGTTATCCAGGATCTATTCTTTCAGGCCCGACCTTCCTGTATACGATGCTAATGGCAATTATAGTTTTTCTGATTATCATAATTTTGAAAACCCTGTTGCCCTTTCTACAGCCACCAATAATAATCAGACAGGTTTATTGCTTGGTTCTGTTTATGGAGAATTAAAATTTGCAAAGGATTTCAGATTCAAATCTTCTTTAGCCATAAATTATAATCAGGGAAAGTTCAGAAGCTTTTACCCCAGTCATACGTTTACCGGTGGATTTACCCGCAATGGTCCCGGACCTGGCTTTGCACAGGAAAGCTCCAGCCAGTTTTTGTCACACCTCTGGGAAAATACTTTGAATTATAACCGCACATTCAATACGGTTCACGATGTTACCGGTATTGTAGGTGCTTCATGGCAGGGTGATAATAACGAGTTTATCCAGGCTTCCGGTGAAGGATTCCCGCAGGATGTGGTGCTTACCAACCTGTCAAGTGCCACTCAGGATTTTGCTATTGCTTCCAACAGGGTTGAAAGCGGATTGATATCCTATTTCGGAAGAATCAATTATCAGTATGACAACAGGTACCTGCTTACATTATCAGCAAGAACTGATGGTTCCTCCAAATTCGCAGAAGAAAATAAATGGGCTTTTTTCCCAACCGTTGCTGTAGGATGGAGAATTTCAAATGAAAAGTTTTTAGAAAATGTTGAATTTATAAACGACCTGAAATTAAGAGCCAGTACGGGTGTAACAGGACAGCAAAACTTTGGTGCTTACCAATGGCGTACACTATTCCAGGCTTCTAATTATGGAGGATTGCCTGCAGTAATTCAAAACCAGTTGGGTAACAGCCGCCTGAAATGGGAGCTGACAAGGCAGACGGATATCGGTCTTGATTTTTCTTTTTTCAACAGCAGGCTGAATGGAGCATTCGATGTATATGAAAAGAATACATCCGACCTTCTCTATTTTTTCAAGACGCCAGGCAATACAGGTTTTACAACTGTGATAGGTAATCTTGGAAATACGCAGAACAGAGGTGTTGAATTATCACTGGATGGTGATATCATCCGGAATAAAAATTTCAACTGGAATATTGGTTTCAACGTTTCCAGGAACACCAATAAGCTTGTAAAACTGAATGATGATTTTCTGAACAAAACAGATGGTTTCATTGATCCTCCAAATACAGGTTCAAGGTTGAAAGTGGGAGAGTCCATTGGATTGATTTATGGTTATGTGGCAGAAGGCATCATCCAGACACAGGCAGAAATTGATGCCCTTAATGCAGGTTCTTCAACAGGTTTTTACCAGGTAGCTGCAACATCACCTGGTGATATCAGATTTAAAGATATTGATGGCGATGGAAGGGTTACCAGTTCAGACCAGACAATTATTGGCAATGCGCTCCCTGAATTTTCCGGTGGTTTTACCAATACGATGGAATATAAAGGTTTCCGTTTATCGGGTTTGTTTACCTATACGGTGGGTAACGATCTTCGCTGGGGAACACAAAGTTCAGCAATCAATTTTAATTCTGCTGCCCAGGAAAATAAAATGCTTATAGTAATGAATCGCTGGACTCCCCAAAATCCTACCGATCAACCCAGGGTAGTATATGGTGATCCTAATGGCAATGCCAAGATATCCAGTTTTTATGTTCATGATGCTTCTTACCTGAGACTGAAAAATATTCATCTCTCATACACCCTGCCTGTAAGCCTGCTTGGAAGAACAGGGTTTATGAAAAGCGCAATGATCTATGTAAGCGGCACCAACCTGTTTACTGTTACAAAATATCCTGGAGCCAATCCTGAAACCAGCAACCTGTATAATGATGATGTAAGTACAGGACTTGACAACAGCCGCTTTCCGATTTCGAAAGTTTATTCAGCTGGTGTTAGAATAGGTTTTTAATTATTAATGATTTAAAAAATGATCATGAAAAATATTTTTCTAATTAGTTTTCTGATAATCTTATTAAC
>CBIHLW010000043.1:0-12287 GCA_966210755.1 uncultured bacterium | reverse complement strand
TTTATAACAGAGGCGAATGCCTGGTTTTCATTGGATGGATTCAGGTTACAACGGCACTTTGGTTTTTCAATTGGCCGGACTCAATTTCAAAGAACATCAGATCTTATTGATCTTTCAAAGGTTTGGATTTGATTTGCTGTTGGCTCTATATAGTTATACGCAGGCTGGTAATGAATCGTTGGAAAAAAGGGTAAAATATTTTGAAATAAATTTAAAGCGATTGACTTTCAGATAATTAGGAGTGAAAAAATCTTGTAAAAAAATATTGCCTGAAGGTCTGCAGGCCGGTTCATTCACTAAATTTCCAGATCAGAGGTCATTTATTAAAACAGAATGATACAGGTTTCACGAGTAATCAATCCCGCATTTCAGTTGTATTGAGAGTATCCATATCAAAATTTCTCCGGCAACCTCCATCCATTCTCATATTCAGGCTTCATTAATTTATTCGCTTTCTTCTGTTCAAAAAACCTGTTTCCGTTAATGATATCAATCCTCTCCCCGGTGCGGAAAGCAATATTTCCCAAATGTGCATTAACAGCAGCCCTTGCACCTTCTTCAATGGTACAATTCAGAATGGAAGCATTGCGTGTTTTTACAGCCTCAATAAAATTGAACGTGTGTTTATCAAGGCCATGATCCGATGCTTTTTGCCAGCCCACTGCTTCCATCTTTGGTTGGTTGTTCACAACTGATGGCCGCACTTCCCATCCGCCACGGTTCAACAGCAATGTTCCATGCTCTCCAATAAATGCCATACCATGTTGCATGCCATATAAACCAACACCTGTACCCATATTATGTTCCCAGGTCATCTGGAAATCACCATAATCATAAATGGCAGTCAATAAATCAGGGGTTTCCCTGGCATCGGAGGGAAAGATTAATTTGCCTCCGGAAGCATGTACAGATCGTGGCAATTGAACATTCATGGCTTCCAGCACTATATCTATAAGATGTACACCCCAATCTGTCATGAGTCCACCGGCATAATCCCAGAACCACCTGAACTCATAATGAAAACGGTTTGGATTGAAGGGACGTTTTTCTGCCGGCCCAAGCCATAGATCATAGAAAACGCCTTCCGGTACCTCAGCATCGGGCTTAGGTGGTAAGGCCAGTGTGCCTCCCCGGTACATCCATGCTTTGGTGGAAGACACCTTTCCAAGTTTTCCTGATTGAACAAATTCTATGGCATCCTTAAAATGTTGCTGGCTCCTTTGCCATTGTGCTACCTGAACAATTTTATCATAACGCTCATTAGCCTTTACCATTAATTGTGATTCATAAATAGAATTGGCTGTTGGCTTTTCAACAAATACATCCTTACCCGCACTCAGGGAATCAGTCATTTGCAGGCAATGCCAGTGGTCGGGCGTGGCTATGATCACTACATCAATATCTTTCTTCTCCAGCATCTTCCTGTAGTCATTGTATAGTTGGGGATAGTTATTGATCTTTTCCAGTTCAGATCTTCGTTTCAATAAAATTTTCTGATCCACATCACAAATGGCCGCACAGGTTACCTCACCCATTTTCAACATGGATGTGATATTTGACCATCCCTGTCCTCTTATTCCAATAACCCCTGCTCTAATACTATCTGAAGGAGCCACCTTCTTCCTCACAGCTTGCAGAAGTTCCATGGGAAGGGCAGTGCCGGCCAGCACAATTGCGGAATTTTTTAAAAAATGACGGCGGTGAAGAGCCATAGAAAGGATTTGATTTCAATTTATGATTTTTTTCTGCCCATGTAATCAGATAGTGAAATAAGCAAAAAATATAAACAAAAAAATGCCGGTCTGCTGTTTCAAAGATCAACGATCCCTGCTACCTTTTCGTTATTCTTAACTGATGGTACATCATCATTTATTCCAAAACCGGTTCCCTGTGTTCAACGATGGATTTTTCCCTAACTTGGACACTAAGCTTAATCCTTATGAGGTATTATATTTTCTTTTTTTTATTTCTGAGTTATTTACACACATCCGCCCAGCAACCTGTTGCGCTCTTTAATGGAAAAAACCTTACAGGCTGGAAGCAGTTGAATGGAAAGGCTAAATACCACGTGGAGAATGGAGAGATCGTGGGTACAACCGTTTTTGGTGAACCCAATTCTTTCCTGGCAACGGAAAAAGAATATGGAGATTTTATATTGGAATTTGAATACAAAGTGGATTCAACCATGAATTCGGGTGTACAGTTCCGGAGCGAAAGCAGGGATGATTATATGAAAGGAAGGGTGCATGGATATCAGTTTGAAATAGATCCTTCAAAAAGAAACTGGACAGGCGGGATCTATGATGAAGCAAGACGCGACTGGTTGTATACAATGGATCTCAATCCTTCAGGAAAAGCAGCCTATAAAAAGGGACAATGGAACAAAGTAAGGATCGAATTCATAGGCCCGCATTTAAGGACCTGGGTGAATGGTATTCCGGCTGCCTATGTAATTGATGACATGACAGCAGTTGGATTCATTGCACTGCAGGTTCATTCCATTGGGAAAAAAGAAGAGGAAGGGAAAGAGATAAGATGGAGAAATCTAAGTATCCAAACAGAAAATTTAAAGCCATCGCCTTACAATTCTGTTTTTGTTGTAAATCTTATTCCCAATAATTTATCAGAAGCTGAAAAGAATAATGGAGTACATCTGTTGTGGGATGGAAAATCAACAGAAGGTTGGCGGGGAGCGTACAAAAATAAATTTCCTGAAAAAGGATGGGAGATCAAAAACGGTACATTAAACGTGATGGCTTCAACAGGAAGTGAATCAGGCAATGGAGGCGATATTGTTACCAATGAAATGTACAGCGCCTTCATTTTGCAATTTGATTTTAAGCTTAGCGAAGGGGCCAATAGCGGTATTAAATATTTTGTTACTGAAAAGGAAAATAATTCAGGTTCAGCCATTGGACTTGAATACCAGATTCTTGATGATGAAAAACATCCGGATGCCACAATGGGTGTGGTAGGTAACCGTAAACTGGCGTCGCTTTATGACCTGATACCCTCTTTACCAGAAAGGAGAGCAAGAAAACCAATAGGCCAGTGGAACAGGGGAATGATCATTGTTTATCCGGATAACAGGGTTGAACACTGGCTGAATGGATGGAAGGTGCTCGAATATCAGAGGGGTGCCCCGTATTATCTTGCGCTTGTTGCCAGAAGTAAATATGCAGGATGGGAAAATTTTGGAATGGCACAAAAAGGAAGGATCCTTATCCAGGATCATGGAAACGCCGTATCATTCAGAAGCATTAAAATCCAGAAAATCAAATAAGGCAGAAAGTAAGAACTCAATTCAACCTGCAATTCAAACCTCTAACTTCATTAATATGTCTTCCCGCCGTCAGTTTATCCATCAAAGTTCAAAAGCTTCAGCAGCTCTTTATCTTGGAGCGCTGGGGTTCAGTGCAAAAAGTTATGGCCGCATCATTGGCGCAAATGAAAGAGTGAATGTTGGCGTGGTTGGTTTTTCCGACCGCTTCCGTTATTCATTACTTCCCGGTTTCAAAAACCATTATAAAGAATTGAATTTTGATATAGTTGCCGTTTCAGATATCTGGAAATTAAGGAGGGAAGAAGGCAGGGATATGCTCAAAAAGGAAATGGATCATGATATAAAGTCCTGCATGAATAATGATGAATTATACAGGCTCAAAGACATTGATGCAGTTATTATCAGCACGGCAGATTTTCAGCATGCCCTGCATACAATAGAAGCGGTAAAGGCAGGTAAGGATGCTTATACCGAAAAACCATTTGCTGAAACCATGGATGATAACATTGCAGCCCTGCAGGCTGTAAAGGATTCAGGAAAAATAGTACAGATAGGATCACAAAGAAGAAGCGGTTCAAATTATAAAGCTGCAGCTGATTTTATACAACAGGGAAAATTTGGTGCCATTACCATGGTGGAACTCACCTGGAATGTAAACCAGCCCGGAAGATGGAGAAGACCGGCACTGGTAGAAAAGATCAGGGAAGCAGACGTTGACTGGAAGAGATACCTGATGAACAGGCCTTTCGAAAACTGGGATCCGAGAAAGTATCTTGAATACCGTTTGTTCTGGCCCTATTCATCTGGTATGCCAGGCCAGTGGATGTCGCACCAGATAGATACGGTGCACTGGTTCACCAATTTAAATCATCCACGCAGCGTTACCGCTAATGGAGGCATATATATGTGGAAGGATGGAAGAAGAAACTGGGATACCATGACCGCCGTATTTGATTATGGTCCTGTGCATGACCCCTCAAGTGGATTTCAGGTGGTTTTTCTATCCCGCATGCATAACGGTGAAGAACGGCCATCGGAGATCTATTATTCAAATGGAGGAGAACTGAATCTTATCACCAATAAAGTTTCACCTAAGGGGGGACTGGAAAAAAATCATGCAGAGGCCATGAATATGGAACCAAATCTTTTGCCTGCTATGGATCTGGTGACAGAAGAAATAAAAGTTGTTGCTTCTGCCAACACGGGAGGTGATCTGCTAACGAGTGGGCACATGCGCAACTGGATGGAATGTATCAGGAGCCGTAAGCAACCCAATGCTCCGGTTGAAGCAGGCTATAATCATTCTGTTGCCTGCATCATGACCACGGCTGCAGCCAGAACCGGTGGCAAGGCCACATTTGATGAAAACACGCAACAGGTAATGGTAGGTGGAAAGGTTTTTAAATATTGAATCAGGAAACAGAAATTGCCAATCGTAAGAAAATATGGCGGCGGTGCAACAGATCTCTTTCTAATCAATAACGCCAATACCGCTTTGCAATTAGCTTATTATTTTTTCCAGCCAGTCACCAACAAAATAAGCTACCAGTGCTGCGATCAGTCCAAGTAAAATGGTTTCCATCACGCCTCTCCATAATTTAGTTTGAGTAACATAAGATTTTAAAACCCCAATGATCATAAATCCAGCTGCAGTCAATACTGATGATATCACAAAAAGATTACTTCCGGTAGGTTGAAGATAATCCCAGACATAAACCGTCAATGGAATTAAACCGATCAGTATAAAGGATACATAGGTAACCAACCCGATCTTTAAAGGCGATCTTTCTTCCAGGCTCATACCCAGTTCTTCTTTCATCATTACATTCACCCAACGGTCCTTGTCCGCAGTAATCACATCAACTATTTTCTCCAGCGTTTCTCCTTCAAAACCTTTTTCCCTGTATATTTCCCTTATCTCTTCTTTTTCTTTTTCAGGAAGGTGGTCTACTTCCCAGTATTCAATTGCTTTCTGCTTAAAGTAATAGGACCTTTCCGATTTGGAAGACAGGTAGGCTCCAATGGACATGGAGAACCCGTCCGCCAGCAGGTTGGCAAAGCCAAGAATGATGATCACATCACTGGCAAGTCCCGCACCAACAGCACCTGCTACCACCGCAAAAGTGGTGACACATCCATCTATGCCGCCATATACAAAAGGTCCCAGATATTTTTCATACCGGCTTAGCCATGTTAGTCCGTGTATGCTTGTTTCATTGTGTTGCATGGTTAAAGTTGAGAAATTTAAGGTTTGGTCCTGCATGATTTTGAGATCATGTCCGGATGAATTATATCAGCCCCGGGATCACCCATCTCAATATTCATTAGTTTGCAGGTTGAGGAAATTAATTTTTACAAAATGAGAATACTGAAAATCCTTTTGGTCTTATTCGTCACAGGATTGAAATCATTCGCTGCAGATAGTCTCGTGGTAAGGTCGCCCGATTCTAAGATAGCCCTGGTTATTTACCATAAGGGAAGCCTGCATTATTCCATTCTGTTTGAAGGCAAGCTTGTATTGCAACGGAATTTAATAGACCTGGAATTAAATAATGGAATCCGGCTTTCAGCCAGCCCGCGTATCAAAAGACACCACCTGAAGGTGGTCAGCGAGCAAATCATTTCACCTGTTCCTTCAAAAAGAAAACTTATCAGGGATCAATATAACCAGATAAAAATTGAATTCCGTGAGCCATTTTCCATTGTTTTCCGTGTTTATAATGATGGTGTAGCTTACAGGATACTTACAGGATTTAAAGATCCCATCATTATCAAAAATGAAACAGCAGAATTCAATCCGGTAGAAAGAAACATTTTATTACCTGTAGTTGCTCCACGACAGGGAGTTGATAGATTTCATACAAGTTTTGAAGAACCCTATCTGGTAAAAAATTTAGATAGTTTATCGAAAACAGATCTGGCTTATACGCCTGTTCTTGCAGGGAATGAATCGGTAAGGATCGCCATCACGGAGTCGGATCTGGAAGATTATCCGGGCATGTTCCTTTCTGCAAATGATAATGGCGGATTAAAGGCTGTATTTGCACCTTATCCTCTCGAAGAAAAAATGACCGATGGGGAATTTCCTCAGTTGATCGTTACAAAGCGCTCAGCATTTATTGCAAAAAGAAAAGGCAAGGGAAGTTTGCCATGGAGGGTATTGATCATTGCAGACAATGACAGGGAGCTTCCTGGAAATGACCTTGTGTACAGGCTGGCATCACCATCAAGGATCAAGGATCACCATTGGATAGATCCGGGAAGAGGAACGGATGAATGGATCATTGGCATCAACCTGTTCAATGTACCTTTTAAGAGCGGGGTCAATACGGCTACCTATAAATACTATATTGATTTTGCGAAGAAGTTTGGATTTGACAGGATCATGATGGATGCAGGATGGAGCAATTATAAAGACCTTTTTGATATCAATCCTGAAATTGATATGGATACAATTTCCACCTATGCAAAAGCAAAAAATATCAAACTGAGTATGTGGACGCTTAGTTCTACGCTGGACCGGCAACTGGATAGTGCCCTGATACAATTCAAAAAATGGGGAGTAGATTTTATCATGACCGATTTTATGGACAGGGATGACCAGCTGACCGTTGATTTTTATCATCGAATTGCAAAAGCCACTGCAGCGCATAACATCATGATCATGTTTCATGGGGCTTTTCCGCCTAAAGGTTTCAACCGTACCTGGCCACATGATGTAACCCGTGAAGGCGTGCTGGGTTCAGAATATAATATCTGGAGTGACAAAGCCACTCCTGAACATAATGTAACCCTTCCTTTTACAAGAATGCTGGCCGGTCCGCTGGATTATGAACCGGGCATTTTAAATAATGCCACCCGGTCACAATTCCGCGCCATAGAAAAACAGGTAATGACACAGGGCACCAGATGTCATCAGCTGGCTATGTTTGTGGTATATGACAGCCCCATGCAATTATTTTCCGGCAATCCATCGCAGGGTATGCAAGAACCGGAGTTCATGAAATTATTGGGAAGCATTCCCACCACGTGGGATGAAACAATAATACTGGAAGCAAAATTGGGAGATCATATCATTACAGCAAGACAAAAGGGTCATGACTGGTATATTGCTGGTATGACGGATTGGACATCCAAAGAATTCGACCTGGTATTAGATTTTCCTGAAGAAGGCGAGTATGAGCTCACTGCCTGCGTGGATGGAGTGAATGCGGATAAATTTCCCGCAGATTACAGTATCGGGACAATGATTGTAAAAAAAGGTGATCATTTTAAAATTAAAATGGCGCCTGGAGGAGGATTTTTATTGAGGATGCTAAAAAAGTGATAAAACCATCCAGGATAAAGAACGGTTGAATAGGCGAACAGGTTATAACCAGCATTAATAAGAACCCTGATTCATTAAATAACCTTCGTTAGGGAGATCAAAAACATGGGATATTTTTAGCCTGATTCCTTTATCTTTGCGCACTTGTCAATTATTCAACTATTGAGCTAATCAACCTGTTAACTGATTGACGCTGGAATAATTACAAAGGTCCGGTAGCTCAGCTGAATAGAGCAACAGCCTTCTAAGCTGTGGGTCACAGGTTTGAATCCTGTCCGGATCACAAAGCCTCTTTGAAAGAAGAGGTTTTTGTTATTTATGGACTGGGAACTGAAGTATGTTGCCTGTAGAAATCCTGAATTCTTTAGCCTTTATGGAAGTAGCGGATTTGATGAAAAATTCCTGATTCAAAAAGTCATGAAGATCATGGCACACAGCTATTCTCCAAAGTGAAAGCTATCTAAAAACAAATCATGTTTATTCAGCGCTGCCTCACCAATATTTTTTACATACAGCACCGCCATATATTTTCCGTTTGTATATCCTTTGATCTTCCAGTCAAAACCCTTGCGGTCCTGCCAGTAATCGGTAATGGTTGCAGTACCTGTCTGGTTCCAGTCGGTATCGCCTGTTAGTCCGATATGATGATGGATGTGGAATGGTTTTCTAAGCTTATTGATGTAAACGGAGAGTAATTCTTCCGCTGATAAAAGTTCATAATTTTTATGAAGCCTGATACAGATCAGGCCATACGTGATCTTCTTTTCTGAATACTCATGGAAATACAGGTCATCACCGTTGCGGGTAGTAATGGAGTCGATGCCATTATTTCCTGTAAATAACAGCGCAGAACATCCGGTATCTCCAATAAAACAATTACGGAATTTGCGTGGCGCGGAAAGTTTGCGGATAGCAAATGAAGTTGCCAGAAAAAATAAAAGGTTTTCCATGTGGTTCGAATATTGGCTCAGGTCTAAGATAAAAGTTATTTTCGAGACCTGAATATGAAGAAGCAATTTTTCTACGGAAGCGATAAACTGACTGTTAAAATCGCGATATCACTGGCTGAAGGTACCATAAAGGGCATCCTGGACGATAAAACCAGGGAGGGCATCATAAAAAGTCAGCAGCATGTGCAGCAAATGGTAGATTCGGGTAAAACGGTATATGGAGTAACAACGGGTTTTGGCATTTTGGCCAATACCAAGATCAGTGAAGAAGATACCGCAACCCTTCAATACAAGATCCTTCAAAGTCATAGTGTGGGGGTGGGTGATCCTATTCCTGTTGATATTGCAAAACTGATGATGATCACAAAGGTGCAGGCACTATCAAAAGGTTATTCGGGAGTGCAACTATCAACCATCGAAAGAATTCTCTGGCATATAGATCAGGATGTGATACCTGTTGTTCCTGAAAAAGGCAGTGTGGGTGCTTCAGGCGATCTTGCTCCGCTTGCGCATTTGTTTTTACCATTGATTGGCTTAGGTGAGGTTTTCTATAAAGGCACCAGGTACAAGACACAGGAACTGTTTGATAAATTTAAGATGATGCCTGTTCAGCTGGGACCAAAGGAAGGTCTTGCATTGATCAATGGAACCCAGTTTATTTTATCATATGCCATCAAAACCGTTCATCGTTTTCATTATTGCCTGGAAGCGGCCGATATCATTGGTGCAATGAGCCTGGAAGCATTAACCGGAACAAAAGCTCCGTTTGATGAAAGGCTGCATCAGTTAAGGCCCTTTAAAGGGAATCTTCTGGTTGCACAGCGACTCAGGAAACTGTTAAATGATTCCGACATCATGCAAAGCCATGTAGACTGCGGAAGGGTGCAGGATCCTTATTCACTGAGATGCATGCCACAGGTACATGGAGCTTCGCGTAATGCCTGGTTACACCTCCGGGAATTGACAGAAACCGAACTGAATGCCGTAACAGATAATCCAATTGTATTTGGTGAAGATGATACCATCAGTGGTGGTAACTTCCATGGTCAACCCCTGGCGCTGCCTCTTGATTATGCCTGTTTTGCAGCCGCCGAAATTGGAAATATCTCAGACCGCAGGTGTTATTTATTACTGGAAGGCAAATGGGGCCTGCCCATGTTGCTGATGAAAAATGTTGGATTGAACAGTGGCTTTATGATACCTCAGTATACCACTGCCGCACTGGTTAAGGAAAAAAAAACATTATTTTTTCCTGCCAGCGCTGACAGCATTCCAACCTCACTGGGCCAGGAAGATCATGTAAGTATGGGGAGTATCAGTGGAAGGAAGCTTTTAAAAGTGCTGGAAAATCTTGAATACATTCTGGCTATAGAACTGATGTGCGCAATCCAGGCTATTGAATTCCGGCGGCCTTTGAAAAGTAGTGCCATTCTGGAACATTCTCATGAATTCATCAGGGATTTTGTGGGCTTTGCAGAAGAAGACAGGATCTTTGCAGATGATATCAATAAGATCAGACAATGCATCTCAGATTTTTCATTTGTAAATACCATTAATGCTAAAGCAGCATCTGCCGGAACGGATCTGAATGAGGGTTTTGAATCCTTCACCGGGTAAGTTCATTAAACTTTCATGATGACACAGAATATTGCTTTTCATTGATGTGTTTCTTTGATGATTTGTATGGATGAGTTATAACAAAATGCAAAACAAATCTTCATGTTGATTTAATTCCTCGCTTCGTGATTTACTTTAAATGAGAGGATTGAATATTGGCATCCAGTTGTAAAAATCAAAAAGGTTTAAAGATTGATCCGCTGATAAACAGAGCCTGAGCCCATGCCATACACTGGCATAAAATTTTTAATATATCCCGTACAAATGCCATTTATGAAAAGGAATGCTATCCTGATTGAAGCCGGTTTTGTTGTAACCATTTTATTTTCCTGTAACAATGCCAGCAATGATGGTGAAAATGTTGCCGATGGAGCCAAGCCGGATTCAGTGAATAATGTTGAAAATATTACATTAAACGCTGTGCCATTAACAAAGGATGATTCCACATTTATTATGGAAACGGCTTTGGGTGGAATGATGGAAGTTGAATCAGGTAATTTAGCCAGTCAAAATGCAGCACATCCAAGAGTAAAAAACTTCGGATCCATGATGGTTGCCGATCACACCAGGGCCAATGAAGAATTGAAAAACCTGGCCATTAGCAGGGGTATGGAGATACCTTCTTCATTACCGCCAAACCTTCAGGCTCATATGGAAGAAATGAAGAAAATGAAAGGAAGGTCTTTTGATAATCATTATATCAGCATGATGGAAGACGACCACAGGAAAACTATTGATAAGTTTGAAAAACAAGCCAGCAGCGGGGGAGATGAACAACTGAGATCATGGGCAGGCGCAACATTACCGGTATTAAAAAAGCATCTTGATTCTGTTCAGGCCATCAAAAAAAGCATGTAGGTGATATCAATATCTAATTAATTTTTTGACGGGGAAATTATTCTCCTGTGTACAGGCTATTAATCAATCTGGTTATTTGAATTCACCGAATACACCTCTTAATTCACCGGCAATTTCACCAAGCGTGCAATAATTCTCAACGGCTTCAATCACGGAAGGCATAAGGTTTTCATTATTCACTGCTTTCTGCCTGATGGTTTCCAGTGATAAGGTGGCCTTTTCTCTGTCCCTTTTTTCCTTTAACGATCTTATTTTCTCAATTTGAAGATCCCTGATATGATCATCAACCCTGAGAATGGATATTGGCGTTTCTTCCTTAATGGCAAACCTGTTCATGCCTACAATGATCTTTTCTCCTGTCTCAATCTTTCGCTGGTACTGATAGGCGCTTTTTGCAATTTCATCCTGTATGAAGCCCTGCTCTATGGCCGGAACGCTTCCACCCATTGCGTCTATTTTTTGAATCAGTTCCCATGCTTTGCTTTCCACCTCGCTGGTTAGATTTTCTATAAAAAATGATCCTGCAAGTGGATCAGCGGTATCCGGTGCGCCGCTTTCAAACGCAACCACCTGTTGTGTTCTCAGGGCAATCCTTGCGGCTTCCTCAGTGGGCAGGCTTAGCGCTTCATCATAACCGTTAGTATGCAGGGATTGAGAACCACCTAACACAGCCGCCAGGGTTTGTATGGTTACTCTGGAAATGTTGTTCAAAGGTTGCTGGGCAGTAAGGGTGCTGCCACCTGTTTGTGTATGAAAGCGAAGCATCATGGCTCTGTTGTCGGTTGCACCAAGGTCTTTCATGATCCGGGCCCACATTCGCCTGGCCGCCCTGAATTTGGCCACTTCTTCAAACAGGTTGTTGTGCGCATTGAAAAAGAAAGACAGTCTTTTACCAAAAACATTGATATCCATTCCTTTTTCAATTGCGGCCTTTACATAAGCCTTACCATTACTTAATGTAAAAGCAATTTCCTGTACCGCATTACTGCCTGCTTCCCGGATATGATATCCTGAAATGGAGATCGTATTCCATTTAGGAATTTCATGACTGCACCATTCAAAAATGTCCGTAATGATCCGCATGGAAGGCTTTGGAGGATAGATATAAGTGCCTCTTGCCGCATATTCTTTTAAAATATCATTCTGTATGGTACCCGTTAGCTTTTTCAGATCAGCGCCCTGTTTTTTTTCCTGCACAACATAAAAGGCCAATAAAAAAAATGCGTTGGCATTAATGGTCATGGATGTGGAT
>CBIHLW010000042.1:0-12369 GCA_966210755.1 uncultured bacterium | reverse complement strand
ATATATCTCCTTTATTTAAATACCTGACCGATGAGGCCATTAAGGCAGGATTTACAGACCCCATTAAATGGAACTTCACCAAGTTTTTAATTGATGAGAATGGAAAACTGGTTACCGTGATTCATCATAAAACAAAACCAATGAGTGAAGATGTGCTGAAATACCTTAATTAGAATTTTGGCTGTCTGCAGATAAGCAGGATATTTGACGCTGCCGGGAAAACCAGGCAGCTTTTTTATTTATACAGGGTAAAATGTTATTCAGGGATATAATTGGACAGGAAGTTGTGAAACAACAACTCGTTGAAATGGTTCAGCATAACAGGCTTAGTCATGCCTTGCTATTTCTGGGCAAAGAAGGCCGGGGATCTCTGTCCCTTGCGCTTGCCTTCTCACAGTATGTGAGCCTGTTGCCCCAGGGTAACCGTTCGCCATCCGGACCTTCTTTATTCGGAGACGTTATTGAAGCAAAACTGCCATCCACGGTTGCAGAAGCTGATGAATGGATGCAACAACAGCCATCATTTGGGAAGGCATCAGGCCTTGTTCATCCTGATATCCATTTTTCATTTCCTGTTGTCACAAAAAAAACTTCAACGCCGCCCATCAGCACGGACTATATAACGGAATGGAGGGAATTTTTACAGCAAATGCCATATGGTAATGTTTATGACTGGCTGCAATTTATTGGCGCAGAAAATAAACAGGGAAATATTACAGCCCATGAATGTAATGACATCATCAGGAAGCTCAACCTCAAAAGTTTTGAAAGCGGATACAAGATATTGCTGATGTGGATGCCTGAATATCTGGGGAAGGAAGGAAATAAATTATTAAAACTGATTGAGGAGCCTCCCGAGGATACTTTATTCATACTGGTGGCAGAAAATGAAACCGAGATCCTTTCAACCATCCTTTCCAGATGTCAGCTGGTAAAAATTCCTGCACTTGAACCGCGGGATATTGAAAAATCCCTGCTGGGTAAAAAAGCCTGCAACAGTGAACAGGCCAGGCAGATTGCGAATGCCAGCAATGGCAATTACCGTGAAGCAATGAATCTTCTGCAACATGCTGATGAGGATTTTAATAGCCTGTTGCGCGACTGGATGAATGCAACGCTTAAAAACCAACCCATTGCCCAGGTTAAAATAATTGAAGAGATAGCCAGACTCGGTCGTGAAAGGCAAAAACAATTCCTCCGGCATTTTACACAATTAATTGAACAGGCGGTAAGGATGGAAGTGGCCCATGAACAACTAAAAAATAATTTATCGGCATCCCTGTCTGCTGCAGAAAATGATTTTGTAACAAGGATCAATAAGGCCATGAAGCTTGAACAAAAAGAAGCAGTAGCAAATGAACTGGACAAAGGCACGTATTACATTGAAAGAAATGCCAATGCCAAAATTCTTTTTCATGCGCTTACCATCAAAATCTATCATATAGTGAAGAACAATATGGTTGTATCATAGGCACAGCTGTACTAGCTGTTCTTCACGGCCATAAAAAAAGGCATAATCCCGTCTCTCTGCTTTACCGATAAAAAAAATTATATTTGCTAATATCCGTCTTGCCAAAGGCCGGAACGGATTCAATTATATATCAGAGGTTATCGGTAAAGTGCAGAGGGATTAAAAAGCTATTCACTACTCATTATAAAATGCATTATGGTCACAGGGGCTATTACTGCCTCCATCTGGTTCATTAACTAAAGAGTTATATAGCTGATTCTGCAACCGGCCTCACAAACCAATTGAACTCCTGGATTCGGGAACAATTGAATTATTTAACCATAGGAAATCTATATAATATGGGATGTGGTAGTTGCGGCACAGGAAAGCCAAATGGATGTAAAAGTAATGGTGGTTGCAGTACCGGTGGTTGTAACCGGATGAATACATATGACTGGCTGGTCAACCTTCCAATCAGCGATGCAGAACAAGCCTGCCGGGTAATTGAGGTAAGCTTCAATCAGGGCAGCCGTAAAGATTTTTACCGGAACAATTCGCTTCAGTATTTTGAAAAGGGTGAACTCATAGCGCTCGAAGGCGTCAGCGGATTTGATGTTGGTGAGGTTTCTCTCACAGGTGAAGTGGTGCGCATCCAGCTTAAGAAAAAGGGTATTGATGAATTCAATCCGGAAATGAAAAGGGTTTTGAGAAGAGCTACGGACAGAGATCTGGATATCTGGAAGCAAAATAAATCACGCGAAAAAGAAGCACTGATACGAAGCCGGGCCATTGCAAAGCAATTGAACCTTAATATGAAACTGAGTCAGGTGGAAATTCAGGCCGACGGCAAAAAAGCCACCTTCTTTTATATTGCTGATGACCGGGTAGATTTCAGGGAACTGATCAAGATCTATGCATCGGAATTCAGGGTGAAAGTTGAAATGCGCCAGATAGGTTCCAGGCAGGAAGCCGGAAAGGTAGGAGGCATAGGAAGTTGTGGAAGAGAATTGTGCTGCGCCACCTGGTTAACTGATTTCAAATCTGTAAACACCACTGCTGCCCGTTATCAGAATCTTTCCATCAACCAAACAAAACTCAGTGGCCAGTGTGGAAGATTAAAATGCTGCCTTAACTACGAGCTGGATACCTATCTTGATGCCCTGCAGGGATTCCCTGAAAATGCAGACATGCTTCAGGTAACAAGAGGAACAGCTACATTAATAAAGAAAGATATTTTTAAAAACCTGATGTGGTATGTAATGCCAGACAGCAACAAGCAATACCCCCTTACGCTCGAAAGGGTTCGCAAAATCAGGTCATTGAACCAGCAAAACATTCTGCCGGATGAACTGGAAGCAGTTGATGTTACATCAACCAAACAAAAAGAAGTAGAACCAGAATTTGTAGATGTTGTAGGACATATTAGTTTGAAAAGCCTGGAAAAGGCTGATAAAAAAAGACAGCAGCAAAGAAGGGAACAAAAAGGACCACAGGGTCAGGGAAATAGGCGGCAGCCCGGCCCACCCATGAGACCACAGAGCGGAAACAAACCCTTAGACAGGCAGGCAGGAGGAGCGCAGAAAGGCCAGCAACAACAAAAGCCCCGGCCACAACAAAAAAAACCTGGTCCTCCTAAACTAAACCAGCAAAGACCTCCTCAACCAAAGAGACCTCCGGATAACCCCGAACAAAAAAAGGATAATTGACCCCGTGTCAATTATCCTTTTTTATTTCTTTACTATCAGGATTGATGATAAAATTCAGGACTGCCCCATCTTTTGAATTTCCAAAGGCTTACTCCGTACCTTTTAACTGCAATCTTGCGCCTTCCATTTTTGTTTTTTCCTTTTCATCGTACTTCAGTGCTTCGTAAATAGCATCCTGAATCTTACCACGGATATTCATTCTTCCCAATAAATTATTATCACGTGTATTGTATACCCTGTTAGAAAGGAATACATATACCAGTTTTGATTCAGGATCAACCCATACACAGGTACCTGTAAAACCGGTATGGCCAAAGGTTGCGGGTGAAGCCAGTTCTGAGGGATAGGGTTCTTTTCTCTTATGATTATCCTTTTCTGGTTTATCAAAACCAAGGCCTCTCCTGCTGATGTCACTTCCATATGCGGTAAAATACCTGATGGTTTCAGGTTTCAGGAAACGCTGTCCGTTAAGCTCTCCGCCATTCAATAACATCTGGTAAAGTATTGACAGATCATAAGCATTGGAAAATAATCCCGCATGACCCGATACGCCACCAAACATAGCGGCTCCTTCGTCATGAACATAGCCACGTAATAACTGGCGGCGGAAATGCCTTTCTTCTTCCGTAGGAACAACTCTTTCAGTTCCAAACCGCTGCCATGGATTGAAACCCGTTGTAGCCATCCCTAACGGATTGTAGAATGTTTTTTGAACGTATTGATCAAGGGTTAGTCCTGAAATGGCTTCTACAACTTTTCCAAGAAGAATAAAATCATTGTCGCTATACACGTATTTGTGCAGCGGACCAAGCCTGCTTTCTACTATACGTTGAAGCATAGTATCATTATAATCTCTCCGCAACCACACATTCCTGGCCACCGGGATAGTATACAATGAATCTTTCTTATCACTGTAATAATTTGTTGAAGGCATGCCCGTGGCGGCATCGATGGTAGCCCTGTAAAATGAAATATATGGATTGAGCCCGGCCTGGTGCAATAAAATATCACTGATTTTCAGATCTGCCTTATCACTTCCTCTGGTATAAGGAAGATAATCGCCAAGTGTTTTATTTAAGTTCAGCCTGCCCTGCTCGTATAGTTTCATTAACGCTACCGTGGTGGCTGAGGTTTTTGTAACGGAAGCCAGGTCATAAATGCTTTCCAGGTTCACAGGTAATGACTTATTCTCAAATTCATATTTTCCAAATGCCTTATGATATTTGATCTCGCCATCCTGTATGGCAAGTACAATAGCACCGGGGTAAGCCCTTCTGGCCAGACCATCATTAACTATACTGTCAATCTTCAGCCATTTAAGAGATGTTCCTGTCGGGAAAAATCTGTTAATGGCAATTCCATTTCCAAATTTTTGATTTTCTATAGAAACGGGAAGGGATCCCTTTGATGCCACTTTTCCCTGAAGAAAGTCTGCTGCAATATTCTGCGTGATCTCATCATCCTGGTACATGGCAACAAGTGCATTGGCATCTAAAAAATGTCCGGTGGCATATACATTCCCAAAAACGAATGTGGCCGATCTGCCGGAACGTAGAGAATCCCAGAGACGCATGGCATTGTCTGAAATGCCATAATTATTTGCCGGACGAAGAGCATAATTATGAATACCGATGATCACGTTATCATAACCCCCTGTTCGAACAGAATCGAGTACCTGAGCGGCCCTTTCATAAGGCGCTTTATAACTGTAATAATAAACGTCTGCATCCATCTCCGATTCCAAACGCTTTGCAAATGCATTGGACGAATCGGAACCAAGGGCTACATAGGCAACTTTTCCAACATTCATCATCGGGAAAAAACCGGTGTTGTTATTGATCACAGTTACAGTATTGCGTGCCACCTGAGCCCTGATATCATCAGTTCTTAGATTGAGGTCTGCCAACAGGTTGGTTGTATCAACAAATTGTGTTTTGTTCAATCCCAGCTTATATTTTGCATATAAAATCCTTTTCACTTTTTCATCCAGGTCTTTCCATTTCAGTCTTTTTTTCTTTGCCGCATGCTGGATGGCCTCAATAGCCGCAGGAACATCATCCGGAAGGCAAAGCATATCGTTACCGGCAATCAGGGCCTGAACAGCAGCTTCACCTGCAGGAAAATACTTTGTAACGCCTTTCATTTCCAGAGCGTCAGTAAAAGTTAAACCTTCATATTCCATTTCATCGCGAAGCAGTTCATCTACATTTTCTTTTGATAAAGAGGTAGGAAGATTTTCCGTATCATCAATGGCGGGAATGGAAAGGTGGGCTATCATTACACTTCCAACACCTGCCCTGAACAATTCTCTGAAGGGATATAACTCAAGTTCTTCCAGCTGGTCCATGGATTTTGTGATCTTGGGCAGGTCGTAGTGCGAGTCTACTTCAGTATCGCCATGTCCGGGAAAATGTTTGGCACATGCCATGATACCTGCATCCTGCATGCCTTTCATATAGGCAATACCAAAACGGGCTACCTTGTATTTATCCTCACCGAATGAACGGTAGCCTATAACAGGATTACCGGGATTATTATTAACATCTACAACAGGCGCGTAATTTACATGCACACCAATTCTTTTCATTTGGTTGCCGATGGCCCGGCCCATTTCATAAATCAGCTGGTCGTTTTGAAGGGCACCAAGAGATAACTGGTAGGGAAAGTCTAAAACGCTGTCGAGGCGCATGCCCAACCCCCATTCACCATCGATGGTTACCATCAGTGGCGTTTTGGCTATTGACTGATAAAAATTAGTGAGACCGGCCTGCCTTACAGGACCACCCTGAAAAAAACAAAGAGCGCCTACATTATATTTACTTATAAGTTCAGTAACACTGGCTACATGATCAGGTCCAAGATTACTGTGAGCCCTGATCACCATAAGCTGGGCTATCTTTTCCTCTTTCGATAAAGAATTAAATACACTATCCACCCAGGCATCAGCTTTAAGCCTGCTGTAGTATTGGGCAAAAGAGGAGGTAGTAATTATACACCCCAGAAGTATGGCTAAGAATCTTTTCATATCAGAATATCAAAGCCACAATTTACCACAAAACACTTAGCAGTTACTTAAAAGCTTGTGAAACAAACACAAGCCTGAAATTATCAGCAGATTTTATAATTAGTGTAACAGTAAGGATCAATGGATCTGCCTGATCCGGATCTTTATATCGTGAGGCGCCGTTTCATCGCCTCCAAAATATGGATACAACTGGTAACCGGTAGCATTGCTGCCGGCACTCTGTCTTGGCATCTGAATAATAAGATCATTCATTATAAATACATAATTCGAAGCATTGACCCTTATAACACAATTAATTTCATCACCGATCTTTACAGCACCGATCTCTTTTGATTCAACCTTACCATTATTATAGACATAAGCAAATAAGCGTAAGGCCTGGTCACTCCATCGCCATCCAAAACGTGCACTGTACTGGTGATGGTCGGTACCGTTGTCGGAAAATCCAAATAATTTATTGATGTCATATTGATTTTCAGGAAGTGCAGACCTGTAAATAACAGAACTATCGAAAACCACCACGAATTTCATTTCGTCATTCTCAATAGTTTTATACTGACTGCCATCGGAATAGTGATAACCTTTTTTTATTAAGTAGGTGGTGAATTGATCCTGGTGGCCGGATGTTCCTTTATCAATTATGGATTCAGCCATTTTGCTGCAGCTGCTTAAAATAAAGGCAGCAGCCATGAAAAGAAGGGATGCTTTCATAGGATTTTTCTTAGGATTTTAGCTAAGATAATAACTGATCTTATAAGTTAAAATACCAGGCAAATATCCGAAGGCTGGAATTTGAAAAAATAAGAAGAAATCCTTATATAAAACGCAGGGTCAGCAGGCTTTCTGTATTTTTGAAGGCTAATTTCGAAATGTGGCTGATAGAATACAATTATTGCCTGACAATATTGCCAACCAGATAGCAGCTGGAGAAGTGATCCAGCGTCCGGCCAGTGCAGTGAAAGAATTATTGGAGAACGCGGTAGATTCCGGCGCCAGTGAAATCAGGCTGCTGGTAAACGACGCAGGTAAATCCCTGATACAGGTTATAGATAATGGTTCAGGCATGAGTGAAACAGATGCACGAATGTGTTTTGAGCGACATGCCACCTCCAAGATCAGGAATATTGATGACCTTTTTCATATCCGCACCATGGGTTTCCGCGGAGAAGCGCTTGCATCGATAGCGGCGGTTTCGCAGGTTGAATTAAAAACCAAAAGAGCCGGCGACGAAACAGGAAGTTTTCTTGAAATAGAAAACAGCACTGTTATAAAACAGCAGCCCGTTGCAACAACCAATGGCACCAGCATCTGCATGAAGAATCTGTTCTTTAATGTACCTGCACGCAGAAATGTTCTCAAAAGCAATGCTGCCGAAATGCGTCATATTATAGATGAATTCATCAGGGTTGCTCTTTCCTTTCCGGGAATTTTCTTCTCGTTAACAAGCAATGGACAGCAGATCTTTCATCTGGAAGCAGGAGGATTAAAACAAAGGATATTACAGCTACTTGGTAATAACTATAATGCAAAACTGGTAGCTGTAAAGGAAGAAACAGATTACATGAACATCTATGGTTTTGCAGGCAAGCCTGAAACGGCAAAAAAAACAAGAGGCGACCAGTATCTTTTTGTAAATAACCGTTTTATAAAAAGCGCATACCTCAACCATGCTATCATGAATGCTTTCCAGGACCTGATTCCATCTGATAGCTTTCCCATGTATGTTTTGTTCATTGATCTTGATCCAACCCAGGTTGATGTAAATGTTCATCCAACCAAACAGGAAATAAAAATTGAAGATGAAAAGATCATTTATGCCTTTGTACAGGCGGCCATAAAACATGCTCTTGCACAATTCAGCATTACGCCTACTCTTGATTTCGATCTGGATACTTCCATTCAACAACTTGAATCCATTCAAAAACCTTTCACTGAAGAAAAAAGAACAGCTACAGTTTCTACATCCATATATCAAACCTTTACCGAAGCCAACCAGGCACATAAGATCGATGTGGAGCCTGATAGTTTTTCAAGCGCCAGGCAAGCAGAGACCGGAAACAATTTTCAATCGCTTGGAAGATACCTTACAGAAAATAATAAACCGGAAATTGGAGGTCATGCGCATCCTCCTGATTACGATTCAGGATTCACATTTCATGAAGGCAAACTATGGCAACTATTAAACACCTACATCCTGGTTCCATCCAATAATAATTTTCTTCTTGTGCACCAGCAATCTGCCCATGAAAGAATTATTTATGAACGCCTGGTCAATGCCATGCAGGGCAGGCCGGTACCTATGCAGAGAAGCTTATTCCCTTCCTCCATTGAACTAACAGGTGCTGATGCAGTTTTGCTGAATGAACTTTTGCCTGACCTCCTTACTATGGGATATTCTATAGAACCATTTGGTAAAAATACATTCGTGATCCAGGGTACGCCTGCCGATATAGAAGCAGGTAATGAAAAAACAGTACTGGAAAAAATAATGGAGCAATACAAACATTTCAGCAATGAAATAAAATTATCGAGAAGGGAAATGCTGATGCGCACCATATCAATGCAACAAAGCATAAAACCTGGTGTTATTTTATCGGAAAAAGAAATGCAACACATCATCAGTGAGTTGTTCAGGTGCAGCCAGCCAAACAGTTCACCTGCCGGGCGCCCTGTGTACCTGGCATTTCAGAAAGAACAATTGGACCGGATGTTTATGAGATAAACATTTAAAAATGGCAAAGTACAGGTCATCATTCTCCGGATTTCCACAACCCGTACCGCAAGATCACCTGAATGGTCTGATTCTTCTCCTCATTCACCTGTCCATTTGGTTTTGTATACCTTATATAGGGCTGAATATCCTTTGTAAACCGGAGTCCCAAAGAAAAACGTTTCCATTCATAACCTGCCTGCAATAAAAAGTGCACCTGGGTTTTATAAAGGAATGAATCTGTAAAATGATGCACCCTGTCTATTTGCCTGAAAACAGTTTCCGACCGGGTTTGCAAATTCACCTTTTTGGTCTCTCTTTCCGTTACAGCACCATAAAATCTGCTGTACATTCCACCCACACCAACTGAAAGACCAGGTTTTACATAATAATTGAAACTCAAAGGCAGCTGGTGGTAATAGGTCTTCTTCAGGTTCATGGTAGTAACTACATATTGATTGGTTGCGGTATCATAAAGGGTTTTCCGGTTGTAAGAAAGCTCCTTCAATGTCTGTGGGGCACCAAACCGGAACTCGCCCATAATAAACCATTGCTTGTCCTTTTCCATTTTCAGAAAAAGAGAAGGTATATAATCTGATAAGGAACCCTTTCTTCCATAATAATTATAAGGTACAGCGGTTTGTCCGCTGAAAGGAACCTGCTGTTGTATTCCCACTCCTGCACTGTAAATAAATTTATTATTGTGGTTCTTATCCTTACCGGTTCCCGTATTACCTGTTAATGATACAGGGCTGTTGATCAGGTTAATTTTTGGAATCGCAGGAAGGGATTCTTTTCTAATCGCCTCCATTGGGTATGCACTGTGTTTGCTTTTGTTGAAGTTTGGATTTTTATCAGCGGAATTACTGCTGTTTAAAATAATAACACTGTTATTTATTTCATTAACTGATCCGGATGACCGGGTGAATGAATTTTTTCCTTTCATCTTCTTTTTATCCTCATCTCTTTCATTTTTTACCAGGCGCTTATTAATACCGCGCTCCTGCTTATCAGTTATTAAATGATCCTTGCTCAAATAATTCTGATCCCTGCCAGCTGATTCCTTCGGGTTAACCTGGTCTTTTTCACTGGTGGGTTTATGTTCTTTACCAGTAAATGTCCGGCCTTCAGTTCCTGGTGTATTGCCCGGTGCAAATCTGTTGACCTCCTTTTGTTCAACTGGTGGCACAGACGGGGTTTCATTTGAAACAGTCCGTGCATTTTCCAACCATCCCTTTTGTCCGGTTATTAACCAGCCGGCAACCAGCAGCACGAGAATGATCGTGGCCCAACCTGCGCAATTCAGAAAAAAGGGTGGGATCACACGTTTTTTACGCTCATCTTCCTCCAGCTTCTCTTTCATGTTTTGCCATGCAAATTCCTGGTTGGGCAAATGGAGGTCATCCTCCTGCCATGGTTCATTGTGTATATCTTTATCCATGAGCTTTTAATTCCTGGTAAATAATTTTTTGCTGCAAGACTTTCCTGGCCTCGCTCAAATGCCATTTGCTGGTACCGGCACTGATTCCAAGCAACTCAGCAATTTCTTTATGGTTATATCCTTCTATCACATAGAGATTAAAAACTGTTTGTGAAGAAGGAGGCAACTGCCTTACAAGATCAATCAATTCAGAAGCTTTCATCTTTGAGATCACTTCGGCGGGAACATGAACTTCAGATGCTTCATTTAACTCATTCAATGGTTCAAGTCTTTGTTTTGCCTTTATAAAATCCAGACAACTATTAATAACAATGGTACGAATCCAGGTATAAAGGCTTGCCTTACCCGGTTCGTACCGATCTATATTATTGAACACTTTTAGAAAACCATTATTTAAAACCTCTACGGCATCGGTTTCATTTCTGGTATAGCGAAGGCATAGTGTGGCCATGACCCGGTAATAGTTTTTGTATAACTGTTCCTGGGATTTACGGCTTCTCTTTTTACAACCGTTGATAATATCTATTTCCTGTTTCTCCTTACTCAAAAAATTTATAAAATATGTCTGCCAAAAGTTTATTCTTATTGGCAGTGCTCGTTTTATTTATCACCAACTTCGTCTTATTCTGAAAGACCCTGTAACTGTATGATTACTTCCGCCCCAGGTAAAATTGCCCGAAAAATTTCCCTGGTAATAAGCCCCCGGTGTGGCAGCATAGCTGGTTAGATTTACAGTTGACGGTTGTACTACCGTTGTAAATGAGGGATAATCTTTTGTATGGAAAACAGTCATCTGGTAAACACCCGTACTTTCTGTATTGTGTTTGAAGTTGAAACGGATGGAATTGATTTCCATATTTCCCTGATATAATTCACCGCTCAGATACGTGGTAAAACCTCCTGAACTATCGGGATAGGTATAACCACGCATGGTATCTGAAGGCCATGATACCTGATTTGGAATGCCATCTATTACTACATCAATATATTGTTCTATGCTTGTGCCACAGGCCATAAGGTTTCCCAGGCTGGTTGAGGTTCCGGTAAGTGTTTCGGTAATAATATTCCCCTGTTCCTGTGAACTGGTATTGAATGCCAGAATATCAAAATTGGCAGAACTTGCATCACAACGAATAAAGCTGATACTGAAATTTCCATTTGCATCCACTGAAGCATAACGCACGGTATTCTGATAATTCATCATAATGAAACCTTCTGAAACCGGTATGTTTGAGCAATCAACCACGCTACCGGTTACGGTATATAAAGCAGTTGTATTCGCCGGTATCACCACATTACCTATGTTGGTATTCTGCATCAGTGATCCAATGTTTTGTGAGTATATAACATTGCTGCACTGGTCAAGCACTTCCAGTTTCAGTGGCTGGTTTATGGGAACAAGTCCGCTTACCTGTCCGAGTGAATCTGTAAATCCAAAAGCTGATGTGGGGTATGGAGAATAGGCTACCAGCTTTACTATTGCATGTACAATGGGATTTCCATCAATATTCTTAATTGTCATGCTGATGGTGGCGGCAGGGATAGCAATGTCGCAATTCCAGAAAGAAAAATGTGAAACTTCAGCTTCATAATTATTCCCGTTTTTAACTGCATTGCCTTCTTCTTTCCAAACCCCTTTTGTTTGATCAACATACCACATGGCAATGTTTTGAGGTGCTGAAGACCTGAGCGAAGAAGGAATGGGAGCAATAAGTTTTGCCCGGGATCCGGATTTTATCTGGAGCTTTTCTCCTGCTGGTGTTTCAAGTTCAACGGCCATCATGCCATAGGAAGAAAGTGTTACCCTTCCGCCATTTTTATCATCTGCCATAAAAGAACCGGGTACAATTCGGCTTATTTCATTTGAAACAGGATCTATGTAAGCAGCATATACATTAACAGCTCCATCATATGCATTTCCCCCGGATGCCAACACAATTCCATTGGCGGGAAGCGTGATCTTCATTCCGCCGGATAAACTAACCTCCCCACCCGAAGTTGCCTGAACGGTACCTGAAAGTGTTCTTGGTATCAATT
>CBIHLW010000041.1:0-12432 GCA_966210755.1 uncultured bacterium | reverse complement strand
GGGTCAATTCTTTGCAGCGGGTATCGGCTATAGAATTTCACAGGAAGCCTTCCTCAGCAATGTTGCCTGGATCAATGAACTGAAATTAAAGGCTAGCTATGGTGAGCAGGGTAATGATGATATTGGATTATTCTATCCTTACAGATCTTATTATTATGCAAATGGTAACGGAACCTATTCCGCTCCTACCAGACCAGCTAATTTTGGATTGAAGTGGGAAACAAACAGCATCCTGAATGCAGGTGTTGACTTTGCTTTATTCCGCAACCGTTTACAGGGTACAATTGAATACTTTATCCGTAAATCAGATAACCTTTTATTTGATGTGCCATTGCCTGTGTCAACCGGTTATTCAAGTGTATGGCAGAATATCGGAACCATGCAGAATTCAGGTGTTGAACTTCAGTTGGGTTATACCGCAGTTCAATCCAGGAATTTTAACTGGAGAATTGATCTGAATCTTACACATTTCACAAACGAGATCACCAAACTTCCACCAATCCAGGCAGAAGAGGGTATTATCAGCGGTACTAAAAAATTAATGGAAGGCCATGACATCTTTGCATTCTGGCTTCGCGAATTTGCCGGTGTTGATGCTTCCAATGGTGATGCGCTTTATTATAAAGATGTATTGGGCACTGACGGAAAGCCTACTGGCGAGAGAGTGCTAACTAATACGATCAATGACGCTACTTATTATTTCCATGGTTCAGCATTACCTGATATCGCAGGTGGTATCACAAATTCATTAAGCTATAAGAATCTTGAATTATCATTCATGGCAACATTTGGTTATGGCGGTTTGTTCTATGATGGAAACTACGCAGCGCTTATGCATCGTGGTTCTGCAGGAACAGCATTTCACACGGATATCCTTAACAGGTGGCAGAAACCCGGTGACATTACCAACGTCCCCAGACTTCAGAATGCTATCGGTGGACAGGATGGTGCTTCTACCAGGTGGCTGATGGATGGTTCATTCCTGAACATCAAGAACATCGTGCTGAGTTATAATTTATCCAATTCATTTGCCAACCGTTTACATCTGAATGGTGCCAGCGTTTTTGCGAGTGTGGATAATGCATATCTGTTCACAGCTAAAAAAGGTATGAATCCTCAGCGTGCTTTTGCAGGAACTGCGGATGCCACATATCCTCCATTCCGCACTTTAACTTTTGGTCTTAATGTAACTCTTCAATAAAAAAATGAAAGTAAGAATGAAAAAAATATTATTTATAGCAGCCTCCCTGATGGTAATTGTCATCGCGGGCTGTAAAAAAGATTACCTCGAAACGAGGCCCACTGATGCCGCTTCTGAGGAAGAGATCTTCAGCAGGTTCAGTGCTGTTTCAGCAGCCCTGGAAGGTATCTACGTTGAAATTTATGACTTTGGAATTGGTGGAGGCGGACACGCAGATTATGGCCAGAAGTCGTACGACCTGATGAGCGATCTTATGGGTAATGATATGGTGGTTCATACTCAGGGTTATGGCTGGTATAATACTACTTACCAATACACTGCATGGGGACTGGCTACTACCGGCAGTAACTCCGATGATGCCTGGGTAAGATTTTATGGCATTATCAAGCAAGCCAATTCACTGATCAATAATGTTGATGGTGTTCAGGATGCAACCGAAGCGCAAAAGGAAACCGTAAAGGGTGAAGCACTTGGTATCAGGGCTTATGCTTATTACTACCTCGTGAATTATTTTCAGCAAACTTATAAGGGCAATGAATCCAAGCCTGGAGTACCCATTTATTTGAGTGATACAACTGTTGGAGGACCCCGTGGTACTGTTCAGGAAGTGTATGACAGGATCACTGCAGATCTGACACAGGCAGAAACCCTTTTAAATGGCAAACCACGTGCTGCTAAATCAAATATTGATGTGAGCACAATCAGAGGACTTCGTGCAAGGGTTGCATTAACAATGGAAGACTGGGCTACTGCAGCAGCTTATGCGGTTCAGGCACGCCAGGGATATACATTGATGACCTCTGCACAATACACAGCTCCATCAGCTTTTTCATCAGTTGCTAATCCTGAGTGGATGTGGGGTTCTATCATCCCTGCCTCCCAGGCTACAATCTATGCTTCTTTCTTTTCACATATGGATATTCGTACAGGTGGTTATGCAGCACTTGGACAACAAAAGAAGATCACCAAAGCTTTATACGATCAGATACCTGCAGGTGATGTAAGAAAGAATGTTTTCAAAACTCCAGGTACAGGTACAACTTCTAACCCTGAATACAATCAACTGAAACACCAGGTACCTGTAGCAGGAAGCTGGGCTGCTGATTATCTCTATATGCGTGCTGCGGAAATGTACCTGATAGAAGCGGAGGCACTTGCCCGTCAGGGCCAGACCGGTCCTGCTATTGCCGCTTTGGAAACACTGGTTAAATCCAGGTACCCTTCCTATACTGCAACCGGCTTAACCGGTTCGGGATTGATTGATGAAATTCTTTTGCAAAGAAGGATTGAATTATGGGGTGAAGGATTTTCCTTACTTGATATCAAGAGATTGAAACAAGGTTTAAACAGGCCTACAGGTCCAGGTAACCATGGTTCACCAAACTTTAACCCTGGTGTTTATACAACTTCTCCCGAGGATCCAAGAATGATTATGCGTATACCTCAAAGGGAATTGGATAATAACGTGAACATGACACCGGCTGACCAAAACCCATAATAATCCAGTAAGTAAATAAGAAATAACATGACTAAAACATTTTTGAAAATAACCTTTGCAGCAGTAGTGGTACTTGGTGCCTACTCCTGTAAAAAGAATAATTATGTGGTCGACCAGGACATTGTAGCCCCCGACTTCGTAAAATTCAATGTTAGGGCCACTGCCGATACAGCAGCAGTATATTATGTAAGGAACACAAATGAACCATTTAAAATTCCAATTGGAGTAACTAATGTTTCAAGTGTTGACAGAACAGTGCAATTATCTTATACTTCCAATACTGCGGTTGCGGGACAACAGTATAATGCACCTACATCTATTACAATACCTGCTGGACAAACACTCGATACACTTGAAATAACAGGTTTGTTTTCTGGTTACAGTTCATCTACCAGGATCGATACCTTATTTATCAAAATTACCGGTGGAGATATTCCTGTAAATAGTTACTGGAAAGGCTACAGGTTGATCATGCGCAAATATTGCGATGTTGACTTCAACAGTTTTGCAGGAGACTATGATAATACACTTGAATATACATCATCAGGTACTGTAGGCTGGGGTCCATATACCACTACCTTATCAAATATCGTATCTACCGGTTCAATGAAAGCAACAGCTGATATTGCCAACCTGTATGATTATGGTGGTAGTGTAAACGCCCAGTTTGACTGGACAAATCCAGCCGCATTCAAGGTTACCATTCCTGAACAAAATACCGGTGCACTGGTAGTTTCAGGTGGTGTTACCTATGCACTCTGGATGAGGACCAACGGTTCTGCAAGTACCTTCTCAAGCTGTGAGAATACCATTACAGTAAGAATTGATGCCATTGCAAAAGATCCTTCAACAGGTGCTGTAGCCGGAAACTTCTCTACCAACTACAGGATTGTAATGAACAGATAATCACTTCCAAATGCTTATATAGACCCGCTTCAATTGAAGCGGGTTTTTTTGTGTCATTTTAAAATGTCAATCCGGATTTTCATCGGGCAAAAATGACCGTTCATCTTAAATTCTAACCTGCTTACATAATTGTGTTCATCCGCTCATTATATTCGAGCAGCTTTTATATTCTTTATGAAGTCTTCTAAAATCAATAGCTTTTTAAGAACTAATCCCTTCTAACCATTCTATTCCACAAATTTTTTTCTTAATCAAAACAAGTCAAAAACAATGAGAAAACTGCTAATGCTCATGCTGGGATTTCTATGTATCACCACCCAGCTACTTGCACAGAACCGTTCTGTGTCAGGAAGAGTTACAGATGAAAGTGGAAACGGGATCCCCAAGGCTTCAGTAACCGTAAAGGGAACCAGGTTGGGAACCACTACAGCCTCAGATGGAACATTTACACTGAACGTTCCTGCAAACTCCAACGCTTTGTTGGTTTCTTCAGTTGGTTTTATTGAATTGGAAGTGTCTATTGTCAATCAATCATCAATAACCGCCCAGCTAAAACCTGTAAGCGGTGATATGAATGAAGTGATAGTAGTGGCATATGGTCTTGCCAAGAAGGGTGAGTACACCGGTTCTTCAGCCCAGGTGTCAGCAAAAGATATGGAGAACAGACCGCTGATGAATGTTACCAATGCATTGGTTGGTGCCGCTCCCGGTATCCAGACAACTGCATCAAACGGACAGCCTGGCTCCAGTCCTGGTATCCGCTTAAGAGGATATACATCTTACAGTGCAAACGCATCTCCATTGATCGTGGTTGATGGAGTGGTGTATGATGGCGGCCTTGCCAATATCAATCCTGATGATGTTGAATCTCTTTCCATTCTGAAGGACGCTTCTACCTCTGCGCTCTATGGTTCACGTGGTGCCAATGGTGTGATCATTATCACCACCAAAAAAGGAAGAAAGAACCGCAACCAGCTTTCATTCAAAATGACGCATGGTTTCAGCCAGCGTGGTTTACCTGAATACGACAGAGTAGGGCCATATGAATATTATCCATTGATGTGGGAGTCTTACCGTAACAGTCTTGCTTATTCCGGTACCACTCCTCTTGCCACCGCAAGCCAGACCGCAACCAATGGCATCAAAAACCTGCTTGGTTATAATCCGTTTAATGTAGCTAACAATGATATTGTAAGAACTGATGGAACATTGAATCCCAATGCCCAGTTATTGTGGGCCGATGACCTGGACTGGTCTGGCGCTGCTACCCGTGTTGGATCACGTAAGGAATATGCCATTAATTATAATGGAGGTACAGATAAATCAGATTTCTACAGCTCATTTGGTTATACCAATGAAAAAGGATTTTTGATCAATTCAGATTTCAAAAGATTCTCTGGCCGTGTTTCAGTAAATACAGAAGCCACTAACTGGTTCAAAACTGGGTTTAACCTATCCGGATCAATGGTGAATTCAAACCAGGCAAATGATGGTAGTGGTATCGTGAATCCATTTTATTTTTCACGCGGCATGGGACCTATTTATCCTATTTATGCCCACAACCAGACAACAGGTGCATACCTGCTTGATGCGAACGGACAGAGGTTCTACGATTTTGGTAACCTCACTTCAATAGGTTTACCAACCCGTCCTTTTAATACAGGCCGTCATGCAATTGCAGAAAATCTCTGGAATGAAAATCTTTTCAACAGGAATATTTTAAGCACAAGGGCATATGGTACAATCGTGTTTACTCCCGAACTGAATTTCACTACCAATATCGGTATGGACCTTCAGGATTACCTGGGACAAAGTTATCAGAACAAGCAGGTGGGTGATGGTGCTCCGGCAGGACGCTCTTCACGTACTTCAACAAAAACCACAAGCTATACATTCAACCAGCTGTTGAATTATGCTAAAAGATTCGGTGACCATAATCTATCCGTGCTGGCTGGTCATGAAAATTATGATCTGAAATACAACTACCTGTATGGATTTGCACAGGGTCAGGTGATTGATGGAAATACCGAACTTGAAAACTTTTCAACTATTAATGACCTCACCTCTCAAACTGACAGGTCAAGGCTGGAAAGCTATCTTTCAAGGATCAACTATGACTTTGATGGTAAATATTTTGTCAGCGGATCTTTCAGGAGAGATGGTAACTCAAGGTTTTATAAAAATGTCCGTTGGGATAATTTCTGGTCTGCCGGTATAGCCTGGCGTTTAGACAGGGAAGCTTTCTTCACCGTGTCATGGGTTGATCAGCTGAAACTGAGAGCATCATATGGTAAAGTAGGTAACGATGGTGGTCTGGGTTATTATCCATACCAGGCTTTGTATAATCTTGGTTATAACAATGCCCAGGAACCTGGCTTTGTACAGGGTTCTCTTGCAAACGAAGAACTTACCTGGGAAACTGCAAAAAGTCTTGACTTCGGAGTGGACTTCGGTTTCTGGAAAAACAGGCTTTCCGGTTCCATAGACTATTTCAACAGGGTAACTGATGGACTGATCTTCAGTGTGCCCCAGCCATTATCAAATGGTGGTACCAATGGTGGAACGCTTGCAGTGAACCAGAACATCGGTAGCATGGTCAATAATGGTATAGAGGTTCAGGTGAATGGAGATATCATCCGTAACAGGAACTTTAACTGGAACATGGGTATCAACTGGACAAGCTTCAAAAATGAAATGACCAAAATGCCTGATAACAGGCAGGAGATCATTGACGGTACCAAAAAGATCATGAAAGGCCATTCAATTTATGATTACTGGCTGCGTCATTTTTATGGTGTTGATCCTGCTGATGGTGCTGCTTTGTATTCTTTCAATACATGGAACCCTGCAAACAGCCGTATCATTGATAAAGGAAATGGCCAGGCAGATACAGTAACAACTGATATCAACAATGCCAAGTATTTCTACACAGGAACTTCTGCAATTCCTGACTTTTATGGAAGTATCCAGAATACACTGACCTATAAAAATTTCTCATTCAGCTTCCTGCTTACATATCAGGTAGGCGGACAGGTATATGATGGTGTTTATGGAAGTTTGATGAATGCAGGAAGTTATGGTACTGCACTTCATACAGATATCCTTAGCCGCTGGCAGAAACCAGGCGATCTTACCACTGTACCAAGAATGGATAATGGTAAAGTAGGCGTATTTGATGCAGCTTCTGACAGGTGGTTGATTGATGCTTCTTACCTGAGCGTAAATAATCTGAACCTTGCCTACAACCTGCCACGCACTTTGTTATCAAGGATCAATTCTTCAGGTGGACGTGTTTATGTAAGTGCTGAGAATGTTTATTTCTTCTCTAAGAGAAAAGGGATGAACGTTAACGGTTCTTTCAACGGAACTACCGGTAATACATATACGCCAAACCGTGTGATCAGCGCAGGTATCAACTTAAATTTTTAAAATTTCGTCATGAGAAAATTATTTAAATATAACCTGGCCATAATAGCAACAGTGTTGTTACTGGCCTCTTGTAAAAAAGACTACCTGGAAACGGCACCCACCGATTCTACTTCCCAGATAGATGCATTCAAAACAACAACTAATGCATGGGCTGCCTTAAATGGAATTCACCGTTACATGTACACCCAGTTCTTTGGAAACCAGGACCAGGGCGGTCAAAGTGGTAATATGCTGTACATGGAAGTAATGGCAGATGATGTGGTGATGACAGCCCAGGCCAATGGATGGCTGATCAGTGAAGCCAAATGGCTTTCACACCGGAATGCCAATAGCAGGGTGCCTTATTATAATTACCTGTTTTATTATACCATTATTGGAAACGCAAACCTGATCATTGCTAACATCGATGGCGCTGAAGGTCCCGATAGCGATAAGAAAACCATAAAAGGGCAGGCGCTTGCTTATCGTGGCTGGGCCTATTTCCAGATGATCCAGTTATTTGGAAAAAGATTTGACAAGGCTTCCGCCAACGATTCACCGGGTTTGTCTTTAGTATTAACTCCAAGTGTTACCGCAACTCCAAGATCAACTGTAGCTGAAGTTTATGCACAGATCAATAAGGACCTTGACGAATCCATAACCCTGCTTGCAGGCTATTCCAGAGCCAACAAATCTCATATCAACCAGAGTGTTGCCAAAGGTTTTAAAGCAAGGGTTGCATTGGCTCAGCAGGAGTGGACAGTTGCTACACAAATGGCAAACGAAGCACGCCAGGGTTTTAACCTGATGACAGCTACTGAATACAGATCAGGGTTTAATAACTATACCAACCAGGAATGGATATGGGGTTTGCACCAACAAGCTGACCAGACCTCTTATTTCTATTCATTTTTTGCTTACATGTCAGCCGACTTCAATTCAACAAACATCAGGGGTAATCCAAAAGCCATCAACTCTGCTTTATACGATCAGATCTCAGCTACCGACATCAGGAAGCAACTTTGGGATCCTACCGGAACCAATACTTCCTTCCCAACACCTCCCGGTGGTGTTAGAAAAAAATATATGAACAGGAAATTTTTATCCGGTGGTGGTTCATCAAGCAGTATTGGTGACGTGCCTTTCATGAGAGCTGCAGAAATGTATTTGATTGAAGCAGAAGCAAGGGCAAGAGCTGGTCAGGATGTAGTTGCTGCAAATGTTTTATTTGAACTCGTTAGCAAAAGAGACCCTGGTTATGTATTATCAATCAATACAGGCCAGGCTTTGATAAATGAGATCATGATCCAGCGCCGTATAGAATTGTGGGGTGAAGGTTTCCGTTTCTATGACCTGAAACGTACCAACAGCCCGCTTGACAGGAATGGCGCCAACCATGATACAGGCCTTACAGGCGGCTTATTTTCCGTACCTGCAGGTGATGTAAGATGGGAATTCCTGATTCCTCAGTCCGAGATCAATAATACAAATGGAGTGGTGACACAGAATCCACTTTAAGCGATCAATAAAAAAAGGGCCGTCTTTATGACGGCCTTTTTTTTTAATTCAGAATTCAATATGAAAAATGAAAAACAGGTCTGAGAAGGTTTAATTCAGATATCAGGCTTTGGTTATTGACGTTTCTCCCTGTTCTCCGTATTTGGGTTCTTATCTCCCGGAAGGGCACCATCCCAACATCGCTTTTTATTTTATAAACTTAGCCAGCGTATTTTGCAGTGCACTACCATGTAAATTTTCAGCCACAATATTTCCGGATGGATCTATCAGCAGATTATATGGAATGCTCCTTACGCCATACAATACAGCCGCTTCATTTTTCCAGTGTTTCAAATCGCTAACATGATACCATTCCAGACTATCATCCTGGATGGCCTGTAGCCAGGCATTTTTATTATCATCCAGACTCACACCCAAAATAGTAAAGTTCTTATCCTTGTACTGCCGGAAAGCTGAAACTATATTTGGATTCTCTTTTCTGCAGGGAAGACACCAGCTGGCCCAGAAATCAAGGAGTACCCATTTGCCCCTTAGCGAAGAAAGTGAAACCGGGTTCCCATTGGGATCAGCCATATTGAAATCGGGAGCAGCAGCCGGCTTTAATTTCTTTTTTTGCTCCTGTAATACTACATAATCTGGAAATTTAGCTGCAGCCTGGTTAATGATCTCCGCAGTTTCTGGTTTACTGAAACCTTTCATGCCATATTCTGTAGCACTGGTTTGAAATGATCCATATGCATATAGGGCAAGCACAGGGCTTTCACTTTTTTGAATGAATTCCTTTGCATACAGCTTCAGTTCTTCCGCATTGTTTTCATATTCTGAAAAACGAAGGTTTGTGATGCTGTCTATAATTTTTTTCTCCTGGGCAGGTACGTTTTTGATTTTACTCAGACTATCTATTTCCTTTAATGATTTTAAATGGATTTGAAGGCTTTTGTCTATTTTTTTATCAAATTCCAACATAGCCTGGCTGGCTTCTGATCCTGAAACTGAATAGAGGGCTGTCTGGTTGGAGAGATCGGCCTCAACTTTTACTTTGTCCACGTCATTGATCAGTAGAGCAAAAGGATACATATCATCATTAGCGCGCAGGCTGTACAGTCCTTCTCCTTTCACCACTGCGTTCAACTTAAAACTTCCATCTGCTTCTACCTTTGATGAATCAACGATCACGGGTTGCGCTTCTACCGGATTTTCCTGCAGGTATACGATGGATGCACTGTTGTTTTTAATAGTACCTTCAACTGTAAAACTTTCCTGTTGTTCATCATTACAGGAAATGCAGGCCAGGAGAAGAGTTGCATAAAATAGTTTATTCATCAGTATTGTTTATTTTCTTGATAATAATTTTTGTTACAAGTTGGGCATCTGCCCTTCCCTTTGATAGTTTCATTACCTCCCCTACAAATACACTGAGCAATCCCTTTTTACCCTTTTTATATTCCGGGATCTTTTGAGCATGTTTGGTTAATGCATTGTTTACCCAGTTCTCCAGATCATCTGTATTGGTTTGAAGACCAAGGTCATTTTTTTTGATAAATAGTTCAACATCCAGATCAGGTTCATCAAACATTACCGGCAGGATCTGTTGTACCGCCACACCGTGGCTGATGTTTCCTTCATCTATCAGACTGATTAATTTTGAAACGGATGCTGCCTTCAGTCCTGAATCGCTTATGATGATTTCATTTTTTTGTAAATGATTTTTAATTGGTCCTGTTACCCAGTTGGCAGCCGATTTAAAATTACCGGTTGAATGGGTGAGTTCCAGAAAGAATGAAGATAATTCACTATCATCAGCAAGCTGCGAAGCATCATAATCAGATAATTTAAATTCATTTACCAGCTTTGATTTGATTGCTTGCTGTGAAGCCGGCATTTCCATCCTGATCTTCTCTATGGTTTCATCATCCAGATAAATTGGAGGCAGGTCAGGTTCGGGAAAATACCTGTAATCATCTTCATCTTCTTTGGTGCGAATGGCGTAGGTGGTGAAATCATTTTCGTTGAATCCTCTGGTTTGTTGCAGTATGCTTTCGCCTTTTTCAAGCAATTCAGCAAGTCTTACCGATTCATGTTCTATTGATTTCCTGATGAACCGCAATGAATTTAGATTTTTTACTTCCACCCTTGTGCCCAGCTGTGCATCGCCTTTTTTACGCAGAGAAATATTTACGTCGCAGCGGAAAGAACCTTCTTCCATATTACCATCACAAACACCCAGGTGCCTTACAAGCTTACGGAGCGTACTAACAAAAGCAAAAGCTTCCTCAGCAGATCGTATATCCGGTTCAGTTACAATTTCCAGTAAAGGCATTCCTGCCCGGTTATAATCCAGGTCGGAAAATGCATTTTTTTCATTGTGAATGCTTTTGCCGGCGTCTTCTTCAATATGTATTCTGTTAAGACGGATCCTTTTATTTATACCTCCGGTTACGATCTCAATAAAACCATTTTTACATATGGGAGCGGTGTGCTGGGTAACCTGGTAGCCTTTTGGCAGATCGGGATAGAAATAATTTTTCCTCGCAAAAAAATTATGCTGAACGATAGTGCAGTTGCAGGCAAGTCCGATCTTCACAGCAAGGTAAATGGCTTCGGCATTAAGCCTGGGAAGGGTGCCCGGATGACCCAGTGAAATGGCACTTACCTGTGTATTGGGCATCTGGCCAAAGGAAGTAGTATCGCCGCAAAACAGTTTTGTTTTGGTTAGCAACTGGGCATGAACCTCAAGACCGGAAACAATTTCATAATCATGGATCATTGATGTAAAATTACTGTATTGGATTTACCTGTGTAAGCAATTATGAATCAGGATTTGCTGAACCCCTGAGCATGATAAAGTTTTGGAAATAGAAGTGGTGTGGGCTCAGGCATTCAACAAATGAAAAACCCCGGACTAAAAAGACCGGGGGTGATGCACATAAGAAGTAAGAACTAATAAAAAAAGCTGTTGGTTAAAGGGTACCTGCTGCTGGTGTAGTCCACTACAGATCTGCCTTTTTTAATTTCTTTGGAAACCTGATTTGAATATCCTGAGTTTTTCCGTTGCGTTTTACTTTAAAACTGAAAGAAGCTTCTTCCCTGTTTTCACGTATGGCCCTGGTTACGTCTTCAGTGCCGTTTACTTCGTTATCATCTACTCCAACAATTATATCATCCTTTTTTAAACCGGCTTTTGCCGCTGCACTTTCCTCCTCCACTTCAATAACTTTTACCCCCTCACCATCTTCTGTGTCCTGGATGGAAATTCCCAGACGGGGACGGCCACCTGAATAAACCCTTGTGCCCTCCATATTAAAAGCGCGCCCTTCGGGAGAATATATTCCGTTAAAATGTTCTGGTATCCTCGGCATGGTAACAGCATTCATTTTGATCCCTTTCCATTTGCCCAGTTCAGCACTTGCTTTTTGTTCTTTACCATCTCTCAAATAAGTAATGTTTACATTTTCTCCCGGTTTATGAGCGCGGATAGCTTCTGTAACATCATCAGTGGACTCAATTTTTTTATCGTCGATCCTGATCAGGATATCACCTTTTTTCAGACCAGCTTTTTCAGCAGCGCTTTCTGAGGTAATTGATCTGATCTCCGCGCCTTTATCGTGACCTTCAGTGGTAACACCAAGCATGGCGCGGTTCTCATCTTCACTGAATAATGAAAAATGGTTGTCATTGAAATTTAAATTCCAGGCGCCCGCCATTCCAGGACCATATACCGCTGAACCATTCAGGGTGTTCACATGAACGTCTATATCTTTCAGCTCTTTTATATCTTTTCCATTTACGGTTACTTTATCGCCCTCGACTTCTATAACCATTTTCTCATTTTTATCTCCGGTGCGGGTGATGATGATGCTCTGGATTTCCTTTTTCTCTTTTTTGTCCTTGTCTTCCTTTT
>CBIHLW010000040.1:0-12461 GCA_966210755.1 uncultured bacterium | reverse complement strand
AAGCAATGGTCATGAACACCGCGATCATCAGTGTATAATACACGATCTGCATATGGTTCATTCCAATCATCAATGCCATAAATAATGAAGTGAGTGCCGCACCCCATAAATATTTCTTTTCAAATATCAGTATGATGGATCCGATCAATGCTGGCATCATAGCGATAGACCACATCTTTGTATCGTGTCCAACAGCAACTATTATGGGATTATAAGTTACATAAGCATAAGCCAGAGCGCCGAACATGGCCACATAAGGCTTGACCCTTAATACAAGGGCGAGGAAATAAAAACAAATACAGGCGAGAAAGAAAAAACTGATTGGTTTGGGAAGGAACAAAGTGAAGATGCCATAAAAATAACTGGGTGATGCTATAACATCAGGTTCCAAAGCGATCTGGTAAGCCGGCATGCCACTGAACATTCCATTGGTCCACAAGGGAAAATGACCATGCTTTTCCTTATAGTCAAAAGAATTTTTTGCCATGGCCTGCCATTGCTCCACATCTTCCTGCTGAAGTACTTCACCCTGAAGCACAGGCCTGCAATAGATAACAGCCACGATCAAAAAAATACCTACAGCAATTATATGAGGCAGTAATCTCTGAAACAGCCCTTTGTTCATATACCGGTTTTTAGATGGAGCAAAATAATGTTATTTTGAACTCAATAAAGAACAGAGGGATGAAATTCCTTAAGTTTCATAGTTAAAGCATACCACTAACCCCTGAATACATGAGGAGCGTTTTATTTTTTTCAAGGCTGGCATTTATTTGTAATATTTTCTTCGTCATCTGCTTTACCATTCAGCTTGGCAACTGGATCAGGGATGAACAACTGGAATCCACTATCGTTATCCTGGGTTATGTGCTGGGTATCCCGCTCAACCTGGGTGTAAATTTAGCCTGCCTGTTTGCCCTGATATCCAAAAAGAAACCCGCTAACACCATTCCGGCCTGGCTCATGGCCGCCAATATTTTATTTCTCGTGATTCAGGTTCTATACATTTTTTATTTAAATGATACAAAACATACTTAAGGACAAACCAACCAGGCTTTTCCTGGTGCTGGGTGGCTTTTTCATTGCCAATGCCATGATCGCAGAGTTCATTGGTGTGAAGATCTTTTCTTTGGAAGATACGCTGGGAGTGGAAAGGGCCGGGATTAATATTTTTGGCACCGACTTTAGTTTTCACCTGACTGCCGGTGTGCTGCTATGGCCTGTTGTATTTATTATGACAGATGTGATCAATGAATATTTTGGCGCAAAAGGTGTTCGGTTCTTATCATTTCTTACCATGGCACTGATTTCATATTCCTTTCTGATGTTCAACGGAGCCATCAACCTTAAGCCTTCGGAATATTTTACAATTGGTAATGGTATTGAAGATGCTGATGCTGCCTACCGTGGAATTTTTGGCCAGGGTCTCTGGATCATCATAGGTTCGATAGTGGCCTTCCTGATTGGGCAATTGCTTGATGTGCTGGTGTTTCACCGTATAAAAAAGATAACAGGAGAAAAAAAGGTATGGTTAAGGGCTACGGGATCAACGCTGGTTTCGCAGCTGGTTGATAGTTTCATTGTGCTTTTCATTGCATTTTATTTGGGCAGGCATATTGGAGATGACCAGGGAGAACCGTGGACACTCCACCAGATTGCCGTAACAGGAACAGGCAACTACATTTATAAATTTGTAATGGCCGTTATACTTACTCCTGTAATTTATCTATTACATAACTGGATCGAAAAATATTTGGGAAAAGACCTTTCCGGCCAGATGAAAAAAGCTGCGATGAACAGCAAACATGAAGAGGTTAATATTCCGGCAGCGGGATAGAATATCGAACAAACGAACAAGGAACGAAAATGTAAGTTCGTAGGGACATGCCAAAGAATGGCCCTTTTCATATCATATAGCCCTTATCGTTGTAGCCATTCGCCGGCATGTCCGGTTGAATATTCGAACAGGGAAAGGGATCATCAAACCCTGTTCCCAGTTCGATATACCATTCGGTTTTCCTTGATTAATTTAACCACAAGTTTATCAATGGGCAGGGTAACACTTTCTTCAGATAAATTATTCCAGTCAATAAAACGAAACGTTTCAATTTCGTTTTCTTTATTGTAAATGATCATCTGCTGTTCATCAAAATCGAATGCTACATTACTTAACCGCACTGAAATTTCTTCAAGCGGATGTACGAAATAATAAATTGAAATGATCTGTTGCCCGGGATGAAAAGCAGACTCCTGGAAATAATCGGTTGTATATAAATGGGAATCCACTTCAACTTTCAGATTCATCTCCTCCATGAATTCTCTTTTCAGGCAGTCTCTGGTGCCTTCCCCATATTCCAGTCCTCCACCGGGAAATTTTGTATAGCGGTTGCCTCTTATTAATTCATCACTCACCAGCACCTGCCTTTGCTCATTGACCAGGATGCCATAAACACGGATATTAAAACGGTGCATTGGTTTAGAGTTATATTATCAACTTATTAGTCTGTCAATCCATTAACCTCGATCTTTCCCTCAAACACTTTCTCTGCCGGACCATTGAGCCATACATCCTTATAGGAATCCCCCATTTTTTCGTATTCAACACTTAATAGTCCCCCCTTTGTCTGCACTTCAACCCTGTTGAAGCCATTGTCATTATGATGGCATACAAGGGCAGCGGCCGTTACACCGGTTCCACATGAATAGGTTTCATCTTCAACACCCCTTTCAAAGGTGCGTACAATGATCCTGCCGGGTGCTTCTGTTTGTTCAACAAAATTCACATTGATCCCTTTTTCTTTGAAGTCAGGACTGTTCCGGATTTCAGATCCTTCCTTATATACATTCATGTCCATTACATGATTCCTGATAGCCACATAATGAGGCGATCCTGTATTCAGTATATAATGGTCCTTTTCTTCTGTGATCTCCGGTACATCATTCATTTTTAAAGCAATGGTGCCGTCATTATTCATGCTTGCTTCGTGCACGCCATCTACTGCAAGAAATTTATAGACCGTCTGGATAATACCCATATCATAGGCAAATCTGGTAAGGCACCGTACTGCGTTGCCGCACATGCTGCTTTCCCTTCCGTCGGCATTGTAATATTTCATTTCAAAATCATAACCATCAAGGGTGTTCAGCATCATTAATCCGTCTGCGCCAATTCCAAAACGCCGGTCGCATAAAAATGCTACCTGTTCATTGGATATGCCCTCATATTTCCTGTCGCGGTTATCCAGAATAACAAAATCATTTCCTGTTCCCTGGTATTTATAAAATTGGATTGTCATTTTTTATGTTTATGCCTGATTTATTATGTCACTTGTTAGCCATTGGCTATGGACCGATGGCCGTTAGCTCATCCCTTCCACAATTCCCAGCGTCTTTTCAATCAGTTGGTCAACAGCAGCTATTCCATCTTTTGAAAATTGTTTTACCACACGGTTGGCTACTACGGCATTCAGTGAAAGACAATGATGTCCAAGCAGCCTGCCCAATCCATAAATGGCAGAAGTTTCCATTTCGAAATTGGTGATCCTGTGCTGGCCAAACTGAAACTGCGTAAGCCTGTCGATCAGTTCCGGGTTTCTTACGCCCAGTCTGAGTATTCTTCCCTGCGGGCCATAAAATCCCGGGCAGGTTACGGTAATGCCCTGGAAGTATCCTTCCACAAAATTCTTTATCAGGGAGGAACTTGCGGTGCTGATATAGGGATTGCAGACCTGGGAATGCAATTGCGTATGCGTTACAAAGGAATGGAGCAGCTGATTTTCCTGTTCATTGTGTTCCAGACGGTAATAATTCAGCAGGTTATCCAAACCCAGGCCATGAGTGGAAGCCACAAAACTATCCACCGGAATATCTGCCTGTAAAGCGCCGCAGGTGCCAATGCGCATGATGTTCAGGGAAGTGGGTTTTTCTTTGATGGTGCGGGTTGAAAAATCAATGTTCGCCAGGGCATCCAGTTCATTCATCACGATATCAATATTATCGGGACCAATTCCCGATGACAGAACAGTGATCCATTTTTTTCCGATCCTGCCGGTATGCGAAACAAATTCACGGTGCTGCTGTTTCACTTCAATGGTATCAAAATGCCTGCTGATCCTGGCCACCCTGTCCGGATCTCCAACCGTAATGATAGTGGGTGCAAGTTCTTCAGGTAAAAGGTCCAGATGATAGATGGCTCCTCTCTTATTAATGATCAATTCTGATTCGGCGATCCTTTGCATAGATTGAACAAATGTTAAGCTGTAAATGTCGTTTTAATTAGGAATAAAAATATCCTTATTTTCGCAACCGTTTCGAATAAGCAGGGAACCAGGTATTCAGATGTAGTACTATCCGGATGCTGTTCATCATGCTTCCCTCGTCTGTCCTTGTTCGATATTCAACCGGTACCGTGGCCGAGTGGCTAGGCTGAGCTCTGCAAAAGCTCCTACAGCAGTTCGAATCTGCTCGGTACCTCAATCCCCGGCAGGGGATTTTTGCTGATGGTTGATGGTTGATTGATGGGATATTAAATTAAAGAGTTTCCCTTTTTCAACCAGGAGTTACATGATACTTCTGAAATCACCGGTCAACCATCAGCTATCAACCATCAACCTTTTTCATGCTATCAAAAAACGACGAAGATTTTATAAAATACTGGGAGATTCAAAGGAAGAAGAAAAGCCAGTTTCTACGTAAACTTTCCATTGGACTGCCACTTGGTGTGATCATTGTGGTGGCTCTTGTAGTGAATTTCCTGAGTGGCTGGTACGATAAGGCAGACATGATGCTGCGTCAGAATTCTTCCGTTATCATTGTCGTTCTGATCGCGGCCCTGGGTATCGTGGTATTCATTACCGTTTTTTCCGCGAGGCATAAATGGGACCAGAATGAACTTCATTACCAGGAACTGATGGCAAAAAAGGAATGGGATGATGCAGCAGTTAATGAAGAAACAACGTCATAAATATAAAATGCGACCTATGTTAAAGAAAATAGTTTTTGGTTTTTTGGTAGTAGCATCTTTCAGTGGTTGTCTGAAGAACTCGGATCTGGCCAACCCATGCGATTACGATCCATGTGAGATCAAAGCGCCTGCTTCAGAAATACAACAGGTGCAAACGTATCTGACTTCAAATAATATCACGGCCATCCAGCATTGCAGTGGCTTATTCTATGATGTTGAAGTGGCCGGTACCGGTGCCACACCCGGGGTATGTTCCAACATAACTGTTAATTATGAAGGAAGACTGACAAACGGTAATGTATTTGATGCTTCCACATCTCCCGTAACATTCAATCTCAGCCAGGTGATCAACGGTTGGAAGAACGGATTGCCTTTGATCAAAGCCGGGGGAAGGATCAATTTATATATTCCGCCTACACTGGCATATGGTAGTACAAGCCAGGGAAGCATACCTGCTAATTCCGTATTGATATTTAAGGTAGAACTGATTGCTGTTCAATAGTTCTGGTAATTCAGGATTACATTTGTTGAAACTTTAAAGCTTGGCACACGAAGCCATTTCTGTATTTGATATTTTTAAGATAGGTGTAGGACCTTCCAGTTCCCATACCCTGGGACCCTGGCGTGCTGCCCAGCGGTTTGTAAGATCACTTCAGGATACAAACAGAACCGGTGAGATAGCTTCACTTAAAGTTTTACTATATGGATCACTTGCCAAAACAGGTAAAGGTCATGGTACTGACATAGCCGTACAACTGGGTTTGGGAGGACAGGATCCGGTAAGTTTTGAAGTAGATAAGATATCCTCGCATATCAACGGGATCGCCATCAGTAAAAAATTGTTGGTGAACAACCTGGTTGAGATTGATTTTGATCCGGCTGTTGATATTGAATTTCTTTTTAGTGAAAGTCTTCCTTTTCATCCCAACGCATTAAGTTTCCTGGTAAGCTTTAAGAATGGAGCATCTATTTCGGAAACCTATTATTCCATAGGCGGTGGATTTGTGGTAAAAGAAGGGGAGACTAACGGTCAGGAACAGGTGATCCTTCCATTTCCTGTAAGCACGGCCTCTGAACTGTTGCACTGGTGTTTAAAAACAGGTTTATCAATTCATGAAGTTGTGCTGGAAAATGAATCTGCCTGGAGACCGGAAAAGGAAACCAGGGAAGGGGTTTTGAAGATATGGCAGGTGATGAAAGATTGTACCTATCGTGGTTGTCATACTTCAGGTACACTGCCCGGCGGGTTGAATGTAAGCAGGCGGGCTGCAGGTCTGAATAAGAAACTTCTGAAAGACAGTAGTTATTCCAATTATGAGGAATGGGTAGCGGCTATAAAAAAAGGGGGACATACTTTTCAGTATATACTCGACTGGGTAAGTTGTTTTGCGCTGGCGGTGAATGAAGAAAATGCATCTTTTGGAAGAGTGGTAACAGCGCCAACAAATGGAGCAGCAGGTGTAATTCCCGCCGTATTGCATTATTATATCATGTTCACTGATGGAATTACTGAAGATAAGATCATCCAGTTTTTATTGACGGCATCAGAAATAGGAAGCATATTTAAAAAAGGAGCCACCATTTCTGCAGCCATGGGTGGATGCCAGGCAGAGATCGGCGTATCATCTTCAATGGCAGCCGCTGCGCTTACAGAAGCGCTGGGTGGAACCCAAAGGCAGGCCCTGATGGCTGCTGAAATTGCCATGGAACATCATTTGGGAATGACCTGCGATCCCATTGCAGGCCTGGTGCAGGTACCCTGTATTGAAAGAAATACCATGGGAGCCATCAAGGCCATCACCGCATCCCAGCTTGCATTACAAAGTTCTCCCGATTATGCAAAGGTTTCTCTCGATGTGGTGGTGGAAACCATGTGGGAGACTGCTTTGGATATGAACAGCAAATACAAGGAAACCGCAGAAGGCGGACTCGCTATCAATATTCCATTAGGACTGAGTGAATGCTGATCAGAGATGGAATGGATACAGCTTGTGTTTAAGGGATCAAGGATGAATCAGATGAAATGGATCCCCGCTGAAATTTATTTGTTCAACTCTTTACATCATAATTTCAATGGCATGCATTTTTTGCAAATCACGATATGAAAGCATATTCAATATTGACCGGCCTGTTGTTTTTTATTATGTCCTGTAATGATAATAAAAATAATGACGGCCCGGTATATGGAGCCCCGTCCGCGAAAGTAACCTCTACTCCAAATAACCAGCGTGAGCTGGTTGGTCCTTTGACCTATGGTCCAGGTGTTCCTAAAATAGTAGAAGCAGATACGGTTGTTGTGAAAATGGATGCCAGGCATAGATTATTTCAGATCAGTCCGGAAGTTTTTTATAAGGCATGGACATTTGGTGATTCAGTGCCGGGGCCGATCCTGCGCGTAAGGGTGGGTCAGACCATAAAATTTTCAATGACTGACCGGTCTGCAGATACCATAAAGAATATGAAGATGTTCATGAACAATGCGCCTATGGAATATATGCCCCATTCCATAGATTTTCATGCTTCAATGGTAAATCCTGAAGATAAATTCAGAAGCATCAATCCGGGGGAGACCATTGAATTTACCTGGACAGCAAATTATCCCGGTGTATTCATGTACCATTGCGCCACGCCATCCGTTCTGGTACATATGGCCAATGGAATGATAGGTATGGTAATAGTAGAACCGGCTGACGGATATCCCACCGAAGTAAACCAGGAATATGCCATTGTGCAAAACGAATATTATGCGAAAAAGCAGGGTGATGTTTATGTGTTGGATACGGCAGCTGCAAGGTTAAGACATCCAAGTTTTGTAACTTTTAATGGAAAGGCAGGACAATATGTAGTGAGGTCTTTAAAAGCAAAAGCGGGCGAAAGGGTAAGAATGTATGTACTGAATGTCGGGCCCAATTTATTTTCCAGTTTTCATGTGATCGGGACTATACTTGATAAGGTGTGGCTGGATGGAAACCCTGAAAATGAACTGGTGGGTATGCAGTCAGTAACTTTGCCCCCCGGTGGCGGTGCTATAGTAGAATTTATTATGCCGGAAAAAGGATTATATCATTTCGTTGACCATTCTTTTGCAAACGCGGAAGCTGGTGCTATTGGAACTATTAAGGCGGAATGATCAGGGATATGGAACAGGGAATTAATTTCATTTTTTCCGGAGTGGCTATAGATTCATGGTCATAGCCTCATCCCATTCATTGCAGAATACATGGACTTCCTGTACCTCTCTGCCCTCCGTGTAACTTTATGGGTGCCTATAGGGTACAACCAGAACAAAGTTATAAGATCACATGATTCATTACTTTGATCTTCTTCCAGCTATCATCCTCCTGTTTTTCAAAAACGATACAGATCGTTCCAAAATAGGTTTCGGGAATGGGCTGGTCTGCAAATTCTTTTCGGTATACAAGCAGGTCAATGAATGCATAGTGGCCATTGGAATCAAATAATGGTTCAGTCGAAACAAAATAAAAGCCCGTAATATTTTCTGATGATGCAATGGTTTTGTAATAAGGACCATTGATCGTTATGTTTTTGGAAACGATTGTTGAACATCTTTCCTGCAAAATTTTTTTTTGCTGTTTGCTGAACAGCTTATCCAGTTCCTTGTCACGGAAAAGGTAAGTGTGGTGATAAGGATGGTGTTCATCGCGACTGAGAAATTTAGTGTTGAGTAGATTTCGGTCTAAATCCTTCAACCAGAACCGGTCCGGGTTCCAGCACTGGGTGGTATCCAGGATATAGACCGTATCTGGCCTTTTATCATAAAATGAAGTGGTCATCCTGAAGTTATCCGTGTCACTAAAACTAAGGTGATAGATCTCCTGTTCCTGTGAAAAGGCATCAGCAGCAAGCAAAGACGATAATAGTAAGAGGAAGGTTTTCAATTTTATGGCATTTAGTAACATTCAAAAAATTTGATCATGCAGCTTTCTCAATGAATGGAAACCACCGGTGTGCCCTGCCAGGTAACCGCCTTCCAGTTCTTACCCCTTTTCACCCATACATCGTAGAACCTTGTTTTTCTTTTAAACGTACTGTCTGTTTTATTATTATAGGTATGCATGATAAAGGAAACTACAGCCGCATCGCCATAAACATGCACAACAGGTTCTTCAAGTTTAAAAGAATCCCGCACAATGCTTTCCTTTATTCTATCAATGTTATCCTGGTAAATAGTTCTTAACACATCGTGTTTATTCCTGATCATGCCATTATTTAATTCAATGAATGTTGAATCCATTAGGGAAGAAAGAAAGGCCGTATCATTTTGAAATTCTCTTGTAATGGCCAGCATTTCCAGGTCCATCAGTTCCTTTGCTGTTGTATCTGCCGGTGTGTGATCCTGGCAGGCCTGGAAACAAAAAGTAAGAAAACTCATTGACAGGATCCTGATCATGGTTGAAAATTTCAGATAACGATGAATGTAATACCGGCTTTTTATAATTCAGGATTTCAGGTGTTTAATGAATATAATAATATACCGCACTGGTAAGATGCGGTTTCAATGATATAAGAATTTACTTATCGCTTGCTGCCAAAGATCCTCAGCAACATCAGGAACAGGTTGATGAAGTCAAGATATAGTGATAAAGCGCCTATAATGGCTCCTTTCTTATATTCATCGGTTCCTTCCGTTACCTGTCCGCCCATGTTCTTGACCTTTTGGGTATCGTAGGCAATCAGTCCTGTAAAAATGAATACACCTGCATAAGTAGTGATCCAATACAACATCGTGCTGTTTAAAAAGATATTTATTACCGAGGCTATGATCAATCCGATCAGCATCATAAAAAGTAAGCTTCCGAATTTTGTAAGGTCATTTCCTGTAAACCATCCATAAGCACTCATCACAGCAAACATGCCTCCCGTGATCAGGAAAGTTGATGCAAGCGAACCTGCTGTATAGATCAGGAACAGTGCGGAGAAAACGATCCCTGTCAGCACAGCGTACAAAACAAAAATCGCCGTTGCTGTAGTAACAGAAATTTTATTGACCCAGCCAATCAGGCTGCCAACCATCAAAAGCTTTACGATCATTAATCCGATAAACATCCATTGGTTTGCAAAAATAAAACTCATGATGGTATTACTTCCTGAAACATACCAGGCAACAAGTCCTGTAATGGCCAGTGCTCCGGCCATCCAGCCATATACTTTTGAGATAAATCTTTTCTGGTCAAGTTCCAGTTGTTCCGGCGATATCAGTATCTGAGTATCCATAATTAGAATTTGGAGAACAATATAATGTGAAATTTATGAAAATGGAAGGGGGGAGGGAGTCGGATTGTGGAGTCTTGAGTCGGGGAGTTCAAAGTTCAAAGTTCAAAGTCGGTGAACTACTGTCGGAGAGATTGTTCGAATTCCTGGTTTTTGATTTACAACTGAATTCCGTAAACGACCTGACTTTGAACTTTGAACTGTTGACCGTCCGATTGCCGCCTCAAAACCTCTCAATCTCATTATACAGGGTATCTCTTTCCACCGGTGTTCTGTTCACCTGTTTGATCAGCGTAACAATTTCCTCCGTGGTCATGGCTGGATTTTGTTCTTCTGATCCTGCCATAGAATAAATTTTGGTGGTATCATCAATGGTTCCATCTATATCATCAACACCAAATGCAAGGGTGAGCTGGGCGTTTTTTCGTCCCAGCATGGGCCAGTAGGCTTTGAGGTGCGGAAAATTGTCCATATAGATCCGTGCAACAGCATACATTTTCATGTCTTCGATTACGCTGGCCTCAGGCACATGGCTCATGTCATTATCACCGTTGCGGAACTTAAGCGGAATAAAAGTATTAAAGCCACCGGTTTTATCCTGCAATTGCCTCAATCTTTCCATATGATCTATCCTGTGTGCATAGTTTTCAATATGACCATATAACATGGTGGCATTGCTATGCATGCCTGCACGGTGTATGGCTTCATGTATGTTGAGCCAGCCTTCGGCATTTACCTTATCAGCGCAGATCTTTTTCCTGATCTCCTCATCAAAGATCTCAGCGCCGCCTCCTGGAATGGAATTTAATCCCGCCTCTTTCAACACCTGAACGCCTTCGTCTACACTGAGCTTTGCTTTTCGGAACATATAATCCAGTTCCACAGCTGTAAATGCCTTAATGTGAAGGTCAGGCCTGTGGGCGCGAATGGCTTTTAAAAGATCAGCAAAGAAATAAAGATTCATTTTTGGATGAACGCCTCCAACTATATGAACTTCAGTTTCGGGTTTGCCATCATATTTTTTTACAATGTTCAGCATATCATCTATACTGAGTTCCCAGCCTTCCTCTCTTTTGGCGTACAGCCGGGAGTAAGAACAAAAGTTACAGGTGAATACACAAACATTTGTTGGTTCAATATGAAAATTTCGGTTGAAAAAAACCTTGTCACCGTGCATCCGTTCACGAACATGATTGGCCAGTGAACCCAAAAATGCAGGACTTCCTTTTTCAAATAAAACAATTCCTTCTTCAGGGCTTATTCTCTCGCCACTATACAGTTTTATAGCAATCCGCTGCAATTCAGGATCAGTTCCTGAGAGCGGTATTTTTTGAGTCGATTCTTCTGTTATCATATCAACTGCAAAAATAGTTGTTTATTATCCTCCAGGTATTGACCTATATCAACCCTAAAAAACTGGACATTGGTCAGCAACAGAAAGCCTCCTGTTTAAAGGAGGCTTTTTTAAGTTTGCCAAGGAAAGCAGGAAATAATGATGTTTTTATAATTTGATCACCCTGTCCGTTACTTCCCTGTCGTTGTATCCTAATTTAATGATATAAACACCGGCTGCTTTTCCGGTCAGGTTAATGTCCTGTACATTCAAAGCATTGCCATTAAAGTTTTTCTGGTAAACCAGTTGGCCGGCCGCATTGTACACATTGATGTATTTCAAATCTGTTGGAGGCTGTATATGCCAGACACTAAAGCTGTTGGTGAATGGAGATGGCAATACCAGGTAGCCCTGCTGTTTCAACTGGTCTGGCAGGACCCTGGTTGACAGGTTTACATTATCAATAAAAATATTATTCTCAAAATGATTGGTTGTTCTGAAAAATACCATTACCGGTCCTGTACCGCCAAAACCGGTCAGGTCGATGGTCTCATTTCTCCAATGGGCAGCTGTGGTTGGGAAAAATTCAACCGGAGCAGAGGAAGGAATGATCACGGTTTGCAGTTCATCACCCCATTTTTTATATACGCTGGTAAAAGTATTACCACAGTCCTTACTTACAAGCACTTCAAGTGTATCCATAGGTATAGCCGGACTTCCGGGATAACTGAATATGGCCGCTGCCACATCAAACCTGAGTTTTACCGAATCAACTCCTGTATAATTTACATTCGGTGTTACCAGGTCATCTTTTTGTGAGGTAACATTATAATTAAAGGTATTTACATAGGCAGATCCGGGCGTTACATTTCCATTTTCATGTCTGTTCCACGTAATGCCTCCATCGGGATTTACAACAGACCAGTTGGCAGG
>CBIHLW010000039.1:0-12531 GCA_966210755.1 uncultured bacterium | reverse complement strand
TCTCAGCGCTAAACTGGAAGTGTTTACCGTAAGCGGCAAACTAATAAAAACCATTACACAAACAATAAATACCCCCGGGAACCGTTCGAGTGAGATTGAATGGGATGGCCGTGATGACTTCGGTCAGAAGATCGGCCGCGGTGTGTATGTGTACCGCCTAAGGGTAAGGTCTTTAAATGGTAAGACCGCAGAAAAGTGGGAACGCCTGGTTATTCTGGGTAAATGACAAAAAATCAATGCTTTATATAATTTATAACCAAAACTCTCTAATTTCACATACTTTTTAATAAAGAACTATGAGACCAACTGTTAGATTGACTGCGTCCGTTATCCTGTTGATTACTTTTTCCTTTTCATCGGTTTATGCTCAAAATGCCCAGCCTATAAATGTTGTAACAACAGCCGTTCCTTTTTTGAGAATTTCTCCCGATGCCCGTGCCGGTGGTATGGGGGATCTTTCACTGGCTACAAGTCCGGATGCCAGCTCCTCTTATTTCAATCTTGGAAAAGTTCCTTTTAATATATCCAATGCAGGCGTGAATGTTACTTACACCCCATGGTTGAAGAAACTGGTGAACGATGTGTACCTGGCATCTTTGTCCGGTTATTATAAACTGGATGATATGCAGGCTATATCGGCCTCACTGCGTTACTTCAGTCTTGGAAGCATTCAGTTCACTGATAATTTTGGTAACAATCTTCAAAGTGCCAACCCCAGGGAATTTGGAGTGGACCTTGGCTATTCAAGAAAAGTATCTGACAGGTCTGGTATTGGTGTTGGCTTAAAATATATCCACTCAAATCTTGCCGGTGGGTTTTCTGCAAACGGGAATACCTATAAAGCTGGTACTGCTGTGGCAGGTGACCTTGGTTATTATCACAATGGTCAAAATGAACTGGGACAGGGATGGGCATTTGGCGTGGCGCTCACCAACCTTGGTTCAAGGATCGCCTATACCGATAATGCAGATCAGAAAGATTACATCCCTGCAAATTTTGGTATCGGAACCACTTATTCATTTGTACTGGATGAAAGCAACAAGATCAGTCTTGGCCTGGATCTAAATAAATTGTTAGTGCCTACCCCTCCAATGACCACAGGAAATGCTTCACAGGATTCTGCTGCCCTTGTTAAATACAGGAGCAATAGTGTGATTGGAAGCTGGTTCAGTTCATTTGGTGATGCACCGGGCGGGTTTGGTGAAGAAATGAGAGAATTCCAGTTTTCTGCCGGAGCTGAATACTGGTACAACAACCAGTTTGCATTGCGTGCAGGCTATTTCTATGAAGACAAAACAAAAGGCAACCGCCGTTATTTCACTACCGGTGTTGGCATCAAATACAATATTTTCGGCCTCAATTTTTCTTACCTGATCCCATCGGGTTCAGGTAATACGCAAAATCCATTATCAAACACACTTCGTTTTTCGCTGGTGTTTGATTTTGATGGCAGCGTTGCCGAGTAATCCATTTTAATAATTTTTAAAAGCGATCCTGTCCTTCCGGCCAGGGTCGCTTTTGTTTTAGGATATTTGCACAAATTTTATGTATGGGACTAAGGATTGGACTGGGTGTGGATTATCATCAGCTTGCAGAAGGACCTGAATTATTTATTGGCGGGATCAGAATTCCACATCATAAAGGTTCTGTTGGACACAGTGATGCAGACGTTTTGCTTCATGCCATTTGTGATGCCCTGCTTGGTGCCGCCTGCCTTGGAGATATAGGAACCCATTTTCCGGATACGGATCAGAAATACAGGAACATTGACAGTAAAATTCTTTTAAAGGATACCTTTTCGCTGATCAGGAACGAAGGCTATTCCATTGTAAATATTGACAGCACGCTTTGTTTACAGGAACCAAAGATCAAACCCTATGTTCCTGAAATGAGAAAGACCATTGCAGCAATCCTGGGTCTTACAGAAAAAGATGTATCCATTAAAGCCACTACCACCGAGCAAATGGGATTTGTTGGAAGACAGGAAGGCCTGGTAGCCTATGCAACTGTTTTATTGCAAACTATTTAACAGCTTTAGTGTCTCGTAAACCTATCTTTGAAATGATGCCTGTTGATGTCAAAATTGTAAATACCTCTAACAATCCCCTGCCTGAATATGCAACCGGAGGATCGTCCGGCATGGACATCCGCGCAGGGCTTAGTGCACCCGTAATGTTAAAACCCCTGGAAAGAAGCCTGTTGCCAACCGGATTATTTATTGAAATGCCGGAAGGTTTTGAAGCCCAGATCAGGCCCCGGAGCGGACTGGCTGTAAAGCAGGGCATTACCATTTTGAATGCACCGGGTACCATTGACAGCGACTACCGCGGAGAAATTAAGATTGCTTTGATAAACCTTTCGGGAGAAGATCAAATCATACACCCGGGCGACAGGATCGCTCAGCTCGTATTGCAAAAAGTGGAAACTATCAGCTGGACTGAGGTCACCGTTTTAACAGAAACTATCCGCAACGAAGGTGGATTTGGCTCTACAGGTAAAAATTAATTAAATGACAAGATCACTCATACTGGTTGCAACTGTTGTTTTGCTGGCTTCATGCGGTTCTACAAGAAAAATACAGAATGCCATTTCCAAAAAAGATACCACTGCTGTAAATGTAAATCCCGACCAGGCAAAAATGAATGATACCCTGAACATGATCAGGAGTACATTAAGAAAGCTGGATTCAAATAAGATCGACTTCACCACCTTCACGGCTAAAATAAAAGTGGATTACCAGGGAGGCGATGGAAAGAATAATGATGTGAATGCAAATGTGAGGATGTACAGGGACAGTGCGGTCTGGATCAATGTAAATGCAGTTCTCGGAATTGATGTGATGCGGGTGATGATCACACAGGATTCGGTGAAACTTATGGATAAGCTGAATAAAACCTACATGGCCAGAAGTGTTGATTACCTGAAAGAAGTAACCGCCCTTCCGCTGGACCTGAAAACTGTTCAGGACCTGATCATAGGCAACCCGGTTTATCTTGATTCCAATATCATTTCTTATTCCTTAAAAAATGACCGGGTAACCATGTTGAGCCTTGGTGAGTGGTTTAAGAACCTGGTTACACTCAGTGCGCCCGAAAATATTTTACTGCATAGCAAATTAGATGATGCGGATGTTACCCGCAACCGTACAGCCGAACTGGTTTACGAAGCCTATGAGCATAAAAAGGGTATCTCCTTTGCCACAAAAAGAAAAATAACCATTGCTGAGAAGAATAAGCTGGAGATAAAAATGGATTTCAAACAGTATGATTTCAATGAAGAGATCAGTTTTCCCTTCTCCATTCCCAAAAATTATGAGAGGTATTAAAATTTATTCCTGAACTGAGCGTTACAATACACTAATCCTTAAATATTCCGACATGAAGAAACTCCTGATCTTATTCATTTGCTTTTTGAGCGTTCAGTCGCTGGTAGCCCAGGACAAAGACAAACTGGAAAGAGAACGTCAGGAACTCCAGAATGAATTAAAGGAGATACAATCACAATACAATAAGCTGAAAGGTAAGACCAAGGTGAGTCTGGGCCAGTTATCGGTAGTTCAGCAAAAGATCGCCTTACAAAATAAGTATATCGGCAATATCAACAAGGAGATCCGGAGTTTAAATGATGAGATCTACCTCAATGCCCTTGAGATCAGGCGCCTGAAGGCAGAACTTGATACACTTAAGGCACAGTATACCCGCAGTGTGATCTATGCTTATAAAAATAAAAGCAGTTATAGCTATCTCAACTTTATTTTTTCGGCAAATGATTTTAATGATGGCATCAAAAGAGCTTCTTATTTAAAATCCTATAGGGCATACAGGCAGCAACAGGTGGCCAATATCCTCCAGAAGCAAAAGGAAATTGAAAAAAGAAAGGAAGAGTTGCTGGGAAAACAAACACAAAAAAAGTCGGCGCTTCAGAATCAGACAATGCAAATGAGTGAACTGGCCGAGCAGAAAAAGGAAAAAGATGCGGTAGTGGCCAAGCTGAAATCGCAGGAAAAATCCCTGTCAAAGGAAATCGCTACAAAGAAGAAAAGAGATAAGCAGCTTAAGAACCAGATCGCAGCCATTGTAAGAAGGGAAATAGAAGCTGCCAAGAAGGAAGCCGCTGCCAGGGCCGAAGCGGAACGTAAAAAGAATGCAGGTGCCAATACAAATACAAGTACTGTGGTGGCAGAGCCCAAGAAAACGGAGAGTAAGCCTAAGAGTTACCTCGACCTCAATGCAAATGACGTAAAGCTGAATGCCAGTTTTGAAAAGAATAAATCATCATTACCATGGCCGGTGGATAATGGCATCGTTACCATTCCATTTGGAACCAGTAAGGTGGGAGACCTGATGTTCGATAATCCCGGTATCACCATTTCAACACCTTCAGCAGGTGGAGCTGTAAAAGCAGTATTCAATGGTGAAGTAGCCACTGTATCTAATCTTGGTGATGGAATGATGGTAATGATCCGGCATGGTAAATACTTTACCGTGTACAGTAATCTTTCCTCCGCTTCAGTAAGTAAGGGTCAGACTGTTTCAACCGGACAGGTTATTGGCAGAACCGCCCGCGCAGATGATGGAAGTGGCGGACAGCTGGATCTTATTCTTATGATTGAAAGTAAGAATGTGAATCCAACACCATGGCTGAGGAGGTGAGGAACAGGAGTGCAAAGATCATATTGCACCATTGCGAGCGAGACAAATTATAAACTTTAGAAAGGAGTACATAAAGCGAAGCAAACTCCCGGAAGTAAAAGCACTTCTGTGAGTTTGCTTCGCTGTTTTTATTAAATGCATAAAGATTTCAGATCCCCATTCGCAATGAAGGGTATGCCGCTCGCAATCTCCCAGGTAAAAACAATTCCATATCACCCCGTCAACTTACCTTCCCCAACCAGCACCTCATCATACAACTTCTCATACACGGGAATGATATTACTGATGTCGAATGCAAGGGCATGTTTGGACACATTGTCTTTAAACTGTTTCAGTCTTTCTTCGTTGGTAATGATGTCAAGCGCCTGTTCGCTCATGGTCTCTATATCTCCAACATCAGCCATATAACCGGTTACTCCCTGAATCATGATCTCTGGTAATCCGCCGGCATTGGTTGATACCACCGGCACACCGGCAGCCATGGCCTCCAGGGCTGCAAGTCCGAAGCTTTCATATTCTGATGTCAGTATAAACAGGTCGGCAATAGCAAGTATGTCTTCCATTTGTTCCTGTTTGCCCACAAAGCGGACGTCATCACACACGCCCAGCTGTCTGCAAAGTTCTTCAGCAGTGGCTCTTTCAGGTCCGTCGCCAACAAATAAAAGTTTCGATGGAATATTCTTGTTCACCTCGAAGAATATTTTTACAACATCCTCCACTCTTTTAATTTTCCTGAAATTGGAGGCATGCAGTAAAATCCTTTCTCCTTCAGGGGCAATCACTTTTTTAAATGCATCAATTGGCTTGCGGGCAAAACGCTGAACATCCACGAAGTTGTGGATCACCTCAATATTCTTTTCGATCCGGAAGGTTTTGTAAGTTTCATCTCTCAGGTTCTGTGAAACAGCAGTGATGGCATCACTCTGGTTAATAGAAAAAGCAACAACAGGTGCATAGGTTTTATCGCGCCCCACAAGTGTGATGTCTGTTCCATGGAGCGTTGTAATTATAGGAATATAAATTCCTTCTTCTTCCAGGATTTTCTTTGCCATGAAGGCTGCTGATGCATGCGGAATGGCATAGTGCACGTGCAAAAGCTGCAACTGGTTGTTTTTGATCACATCAACCATGGTGCTGGCCAGTGCCGTTTCATATGGAGGATAATCAAACAGCGGGTAGGTAGGTACCTGCACTTCATGATAAAATATATTCGGGATGAACCCATTCAGTCTTACAGGTTGCTGGTAGGTAATAAAATGAATATGATGTCCTTTTTGTGCCAGGGCCTTTCCAAGTTCTGTTGCCAGTACGCCACTACCACCAAATGTGGGATAACAAACAATTCCGATCTTCATATGTATGATTCAGTAAATGAAGGTAAATACAATTTGCCTTTGGGATTGGTTTATAAGCGTTAAATAATTTGATTTGCAATCCTGTTTCAATTTAATTTTAAAGCATGAAGAAATTTTTACCGGCTATCATATTGTCATTTTCCTTTTTTACCGCCCGGGCGCAAAATGAAGATTCATTATTCATTCGCCGTCTTGCAGACGAGATCCTGGTGAACAGCAAGGCCTATGAGAACCTGAGGGTATTAACAAAACAGATTGGCGGACGACTGGCAGGTTCTCCCCAGATGGTGAAATCAGAGAAATGGGGATTGAAGGCCATGCAGGAAGCAGGGGCGGACCATGCATGGCTGCAGCAATGTATGGTTCCTCACTGGGTGCGTGGTGGTAAGGACCAGGCAAGTGCACATTATGCGGTAAACGGAAAAAATCTTATTAAGCCTCTTGATATCATTGCCCTGGGAAATTCGCAGGGTAGTGGCATAAAGGGTATTAACTCAGAGGTGGTTGAGGTAAAGGATTTTGATGACCTGGAAAATAAAAAAGACCAATTGAAAGGGAAGATCGTTTTTTATAATTATAAATTCATTCCAACTCACGTCACCACGTTTACATCTTATGGTGATGCCGTGCGATACCGGAGCCAGGGCCCAAGCCGTGCATCAAAATACGGTGCGGCCGCAGTGATCGTCCGCAGCATGAGTCATAGTACGGATAACAATCCGCATACAGGCAGTACCCGTTACGACAGTACATTTCCCATCATTCCAGCAGTAGCTATTGGTTTAAAAGATGCCGACTGGCTGAGTGAAACCCTGCTCAGGCAAAAGATTAAAATTAACCTGAAGACCAATGGTCATTTCCTTCCTGATACTATTGCACATAATGTGATTGGTGAATTGAAGGGAACAGAATTTCCGGATGAGTTCATTACTGTTGGCGGACACCTGGATAGCTGGGATAATTGCGAAGGTGCGCATGATGATGGTGCAGGTTGTGTGCAGACAATTGAAATACTCAGGGCTTTCAAAGCAATGGGTTATCAACCTAAAAGAACCATTCGGTTTGTATTATTTGCCAATGAAGAAAATGGATTGAGAGGCGGTAATAAATATGCCGATGAAGCAAAGCAAAAAGGTGAGCAGCACATTTTTGCACTGGAGAGTGACGCAGGCGGATTTACACCCAGGGGATTTGGTTTTACAGTTTCAGATGACCAGTTTCAAAAAGTTCTTTCATGGCATTCACTGTTGGCGCCTTATGGAGCATGTGAGCTTACCCGTGGTGGCGGTGGTGCCGATATCGGTCCGTTGAACCGTTCACAAAAAACACCACTCGCAGGCTTACGACCCGACTCGCAAAGATATTTTGATCTTCACCATGCGCGCAATGATGTGTTTGAAGCCGTCAATAAAAGAGAGCTGGAGCTGGGTGCATTGAATATGGCAGCATTGATTTATTTGGTGGATAAATACGGACTTTGAGAATATCGAACAGGGAACAAGGATTGGTGAATTAAGAAGTAAGGACCTGAAACATCAACAATCACCAATCCTTGTTCGATATTCGATATTCAGTCTCCTTCTCATGCACTTAATAAAAATATCGCCGGCCTCTTATGCAAATTGATGTTTTCCTTTTTCCACTCCTGCGCGGTTTTTGTTTTGATGATTTCGTTTTTCGAGGTAAGATCAACAGCAATGCAGATCCTGGTTTGGGGCTGGCAGGTTTTTATTAATGTTTCCAGTAACTGGTTATTCCGATAAGGCGTTTCAATAAAAATCTGCGTACAATTCTTCTGTCTTGATTCCGATTCCAGTTGTTTGATGACTTTGATACGTTCACCTGATTCAATAGGAAGGTATCCTGTGAACTGAAAATGTTGTCCATTCATTCCCGATGCCATCAGTGCAAGCAGGATTGAGTTGGGACCGACAAGAGGTTTAACATGCACATTCATTCTTTGGGCGATATCAACCAGTTGTTGTCCGGGATCTGCAACACCAGGACAACCCGCTTCGCTGATGATACCGATATTCTTTCCTTCCTGTATTTTTTTTCTGAATGCAGCAGCTATTTCATTATTCACTTCTTTCATGTTGAACCATTCCTGGTCATCTATCACTATTTCCTTCCAAAGAAGTTTTACAAACCGCCGTGCCGTTCTTTCATTCTCCACAAAAAATACAGAGCATTGTTTAATGGTATCCAGAACATAAGGAGGAAGCACATGCACCTGGCCTTCGGCAAGAACAGTAGGAATGAGAAAAACACCCATTATTTATTTTTTATTCTGTGCAAACTTAAGGTAGCTGCCACCACGGCATAGGCAGGAGCCAGCACCCAGCCAACAAAAACCAGTCCATGCATAAGGTAAAAGATCAAACCGTTGCCAATAGCGAGGCCTTTATGCCGGCCAATGAATTGTATGCTGGCGCCGGGAGACATTTTATTCCTCTCGCAACTATAGTCCATCATTGAAAATCCATAGTAATAACATTCAATGAAGAGCGCAATAAGAGGCGTGATCCAGCCGAAGAGTGGAATGAGCGAAAGGAAGAACAGCAGTATGATATACACAGCCTGCCATACGGTATTTCTTAAAGCTATTTTAATTCCTCTCCAGGCATCCTTCATTAATTGTTTAAAGCTGAATGGATAGTCCCGTTCTTCAATGATGCTTGAGGTTTTTTCACTCAGGTAGGCAAAGAGTGGTGAGCCGATGATAAGAAAAAGAAATTTGAATATGGAAAAATAAAACAGCACCAGGATCAGCCTTAACATCATCCCGATCATCATGAATAAAAAGCTTAGCCAGTCATTGCGTTCTTTCTGAAGCCAGTCTTCCAGGCCCGATTGCTGGCTTAACCAGGTAACGGCATTGTCGGAAGAAACCCAGAAGAAATAAATACCTACCACAAACATGATGGTATATATGATGCCGGGGATGAGGATCCATTTCCATAGCCGGTGTTTCCTGATGAATTCGTGTGCGTCACCGTAAGATTGTATGGCTATGATGATCTCTTTTAGCAATAGGGAAATTTAATTAGGTAAATATAGTTGTGAAATACGAAATGAAAAGGCCTGCTGGTTTTTCTGACCTTCCAGGGTGCAAAAAATTAATCTTAAAGATCCTTCCATTCTTCCGGTTAAAATTTAATTCAATAAAAAAAGATCATTTACATTTAGAACCTTCATCATGAACAAACTTCCTTTAGCATTTTATCTCAGAGACGATGTTGTTGCAATTGCAAAGGACTTACTTGGAAAAGTATTGGTCTCCAACTGGAATAATGAATTTACCGCAGGCAGAATAGTGGAAACCGAGGCCTATGCCGGAGAGATTGACCGTGCATCGCATGCATACAAAGGACTTACACCCAGAACAAAGGTGATCTTTGGTGAAGGTGGAAGGGCCTATGTATATCTGTGTTATGGCATTCACCAGATGTTCAATATTGTGACCAATGTAAAAGGGGTGCCCCATGCCATTTTAATAAGAGCAGTGGAGCCTATGGAAGGAATTGATATCATGCTGAAAAGAACAGGAAAGAAAAAAGCCGATCATACATTAACCAGAGGTCCCGGGAATGTTGGAAAGGCTTTTGGATTTCATACCTCACAGTGTCATACTTTGATGACGGGAGATGAATTGTATATTGCTGACGACGGATATAAAATATCAAAACCAATGATCGTTAGCTCGCCCCGTATTGGAGTTGATTATGCAGGTGAACATGCAGAATGGCATTACCGGTTTTATCTTAAGGAAAGCAGGTATGTAAGCGGGAAAAAATGAAGCGGTTATCTCAGTATGGCATCATATTCATTTTGCAATCACTTTTAAGTATTATCATAGCAGGGCAACCGGATCATTCAAAGTGAAGCTTTCAAAATGTAACATACCTTATCCCAACTGTTCATCAAATAAAAATGGTTTAGTATATTAGGTGATGTATAAAACCATGCTGCTGCTGATTGCCGGGATAATAAGTTTTTCCTCCAGGGCACAAAATGCTGAAATGGATTCGCTCCTAAGAGTTTTGGCGAATGCCAAACCGGATACCAATAAGGTGATGCTTTATTTTGAAACGGGAGCATCCATAATCTACAGGGAACCCACTACCGCCATGCCATTTTTCAGGCAGGGTGCCCTTCTTGCCCGCACCCTGGAATATTACCCCGGACTGGAAAGGAATTATACAGGACTTTCAATGTCAAACGCACTGATAGCAAGGTATGATTCCAATTTTTTATTTGCGGATACCGCAGTATTCTATGCGAACAAAGCAGGCAATCCATCCCGCATGGCCCTTGCCTATTTAAACCGTGCAGATGTAAAATCCAACCTGGGCATGTACAATCAGGCCCTGCATGATTGTGATACCGCCTTAAGATATGCGGAGATCTCCGGCAACAAGGACAGGTTTGGAAGGATCTATATGATCTTTAGTGGAATTTATGAGAACCAGCGTGCGTATGAAAAGGCCGGACAGTATCTCGACAAGGCCCTGCAATTGCATCTTGATATGAACAACCCTCAAATGGTGGCGCAGGTTTACTTTTACAAATCAATTTTAAGCAGCCGGCTCAATGATTTTTCCAAAGCCAGGACCAATATGGAAAAGGCTATACATATCGCTGACAGTATTGGAGACATACAGAATCTGCCCGGGTATTATAACCAGTATGCAGCTTCACTGAATGAACTTGATCATACAGAGGAAGCGTATAAATATGCGAGCAGGGGTCTGGAATATGCCAGGGAACTGAAGAACAAACCCAATGAAGGAGTGATCAATATTACATTGTTGCATATCTACGAAAAATCGGGAAGGTATAATGAGGCGATACAGGCCGGACTGAATGCATACCGGATCTTCACTGATATGAAAAACCTGGAGCGGAGGGAGGGATCGGCTTATAACCTTTCCAGGATCTATGCGCTGGCCGGAAAACATAAGGAAGCATACGAGTATATTCAGATCAGCAGGTCTTTGAACGACAGTATGCTAAAAGCCAGGTTTGATAAAGAATCATCCAACCTCTTAACACGATTCCAGCTGGATGAAAAAAATAAGGAGATCCAGCTTTTGAATAAGGACAAACAGATAAAAGAACAGGAACTGAATAAAAGAAACATCCTTACGGCGGGTTCTCTTTTACTCCTGTTGTTTTCACTTTCAGGCATAGTGCTCATCATCAACAGGAACAGACTTCGTCACCGCATCAGGGAAATGCAGCTCCGGAATGAAATTGCCGCCGACCTTCATGATGAAGTAGGAAGTTCCCTGTCAAGTATTCGCATGCTGAGTGAGATGGCCGTGAACCGGAAGGATGTTGCGCAACAGGAGATACTTACCAAGGTGAGCTCTTATACAAAAGAAACCATGGATAAGATGGGCGATATTGTATGGATGATCAAGCCTTCCGAAGAGGATTCCATTACGCTGAAGGAAAGGATGCATGGATTTCTAAATGAATTGTGTGAAGGCAGGAACATGAAGGGTACATTTGAAGGTGATGAACTTGATGGGATTAAAATGAATATGAACCAGCGTAAGGCCCTTTATCTTGTTTTCAAGGAAGCGGTGAACAATGCCATGAAGTATGCGGATGCCGGTAATATTGAAGTAAAGATCCACCGCGATCAAAAACATCTTTACATGATGGTGAAGGACGATGGAAAGGGCTTTGATATCAGCCATTCAAAAACAGGAAATGGTTTGGGTAATATGCAAAAGAGGGCCCTGGAACAAAAAGGGCAGGTGGCCATACAATCAAAACCTGGCGCCGGCACTACCATTAGTTTTATGATGCCTGTTTAATCACCCATATTCGCTATTGACCACCAATGAAAGATGTTTCAATTTTGGAAAAAGAAAAATTGCCCGGCGTAATCATTTTCGAAGACAATAAACATTTAAGGGAAACCCTTCAGCTCCTGATCAATGGCTCGGGCAGGTACCAGTGCCTGGGGGCATATGCCAATTGCAATGAGATACTTCCGGTGATAGAACTCTACCGCCCTGATATTGTATTGATGGATATAGAAATGCCAGGGATGAATGGCATTGAAGCAACAAAACTGATCAAAGAAAATTTTGCTGCTGTTCAGGTTTTGATACAGACCGTTTTCCAGGATGATGATTATATTTTCAATGCCATCTGTGCCGGAGCATCCGGTTATATTTTAAAAACCACCTCTCCTGAAGGATACCTGCAATCAATGGATGATATCCGTTCCGGCGGATCACCCGTTACGCCCGGTATTGCAAGGAGGATGCTGGAACTTTTCAGGACCGGTCTTTCGCCTGCAATATCAACAGATTACCATCTCACACAACAGGAAAAAAAAGTGCTGCAGTTGCTGGTAGAAGGTAAGAGCTATAAGATGATCGCCTCGGCACTCTTTGTGGCACACGATACCATTAAAAGCCATGTGCGGAACATTTATTCCAAGCTTCACGTCAACAGCGGCACGGAAGCAGTAGCAAAGGCGTTGAAAGATAAAATAGTATGAG
>CBIHLW010000038.1:0-12537 GCA_966210755.1 uncultured bacterium | reverse complement strand
CACGACCGCCGCGGATCAACACAATGGAGTGCTCCTGCAGGTTGTGTCCTTCACCAGGAATATATGCGATCACCTCAACTTTATTGGTTAAACGAACTTTTGCTACTTTACGAAGTGCTGAGTTAGGTTTTTTAGGAGTAGTGGTGTACACACGTGTACAAACACCACGACGCTGCGGACAGCTATCCAGTGCCCTTGACTTGCTCTTTGCACGAATTATTTCTCTTCCTTTACGTACTAATTGTTGAATTGTAGGCATTACAAACCTTTAATTTTTGGGATGGCAAAGGTAAAGGCCAGCCGGTGAATAACCAAAATGAATTATAAAAAAGTTTCCTAAAGGTGATGTCCGGAGTTTATTAGCCTAAAGGCTAAAGGATGAAAGTTGTCCGTCTCCCAATAAAGCCCTCAACTAAACTGGGCAATTTATCAACATTGCTACCTTTCAACCTAACCATCAACCCACCTTTACCATCCATCCATACTTATCTTCCCTTCTACCTTCACGGATGTCGGTCAGCCATTTTTTAATGGTTGGCGCTGTCTTCCATTTATCAACTTCAAAGTTCATTACGAAATCTTTATACCTGAGTTCCCTGATCATGGAAATCGTGGCGGCTGTTCCGGTACCAAAAACCTCATAAAGCAAACCTGATTTATAGGAATCTATGATCTCATCAATACTGATTGGCCTTTCTTCAACGGTGAAACCCGCTTCCTGCAATAAAGTAAGCGCACTATTGCGGGTAACCCCGGCCAATATGGTTCCTGCACCGAGATCAGGGGTAACTGCTTTGTCGCCAATGATGAATATTACATTCATGGTACCGATCTCCTGTACATATTTATGTTCAAAGGCATCGGTCCACAATACCTGGTCATAACCTTTTTTCTTTGCCTGGGCAGTGGCATACATGGCCGCACCATAATTACCGGCCGCTTTGGCATATCCTACACCGCCTGGTACGGCACGCACAAAATTTTCTTCCACATAAATGCGCATCGGAGCATTATAATAAGGGCCGGTTGGACTTAAAATGGTAAGAAATTTATAGTTCTCCGATGGACGAACACCAATAAGTTCATCTGATGAAAACATAAAAGGACGGATATATAAGGAATGATTCTCTTTTTGTGGTATCCAGTTTTTATCCAGGGCAACAAGCTGCTTCATTCCTTCCATGAAGATCTCTTCAGGCACAGGAGGCATGGCCATTCTTTCTGCTGAAACGTTGAAGCGCTGAAAATTATCATAAGGACGAAAAATGTAGGAATTGCCAACGGCATCCCTGTATGCTTTGATCCCTTCAAAAATAGACTGCCCATAATGGATTGCTGCAAGGGAAGGACTTAACAGAAGGGGCTGGTAAGGCTTGATCTCTACATTTTTCCATTCACCATTCTCATAATCTGCTTCCAGCATGTGATCGGTGAAATATTTTCCAAAGGGTAGATTTTCCAGGCTAAATCCATGTAATTTGCTCTGTTCCACCTTGTTAATGGTAATATCCATAGCAGCAATCATAATAATCTAATTTAGCGGCAAAGAAACAAAAAAAACGTCAGACCTTTTGTTAACTAACCCCAACAAAATGAGCTTAAATAACATACAACTCCACCCCCAAATGCTTGCCGGTCTATATGCGGATGTGTTAACCCAAACAGAATCCAACACCGTACCAGATAAACAGGTTTTAAAGTTCCTTGGCCACCATAAGAAACACATTACCGTGTTGGTAAACCATATCCATGTCCCCTTTCTTCCGGATACCGAGTTAAATTTTCTGACAAGCATATTAAATGCCTGCAGGCTTAGCCTTGCAGATGTTGCCATTATAAACTGTTATCAGAGCGAGGGTATCTCGGAAGAAGACCTTCACAGCATTTCCTCTGAAAGGGTTTTATTATTTGGACTTGAACCCGCTTCTATTGGCCTCCCCGTAAATTTCCCGCAATACCAGATACAGCATTTTAATAAAATCTCTTATCTGCATACACCTGCATTATCTGAACTTGAAAAAGACAAAGCACTCAAGCAAAAACTTTGGCTAAGTCTGAAGAATATGTTTGGATTATAATTTTTTGAAGATGAAAATAATTTTTGCCACAAACAACCAGCACAAGGCAGAGGAGATCAGGTCTCTTGTTCCTGGTAATTTCCATATCGTCAGCCTGAAACAGGCAGGCATTGATATAGATATACCGGAACCCTATGATAATCTCAGGGATAATGCTGCAGCAAAAGCAAGGACCATTCATAAATTAACAGAAACCAATTGTTTCAGTGAGGATACCGGTCTTGAAGTGTATGCCCTGAATTCTGAACCCGGTGTTCATAGTGCACGATATGCGGGAGATGAAAAATCCTTTTCTAACAACATCGACAAGCTGCTTTACAACCTAAATGGCATCAATGACCGCAGAGCAAGGTTCAGAACCGTGTTTTGCCTTATTCTTGATGGAGATGAAAATTATTTCGAAGGCACTTGTGAGGGCAGGATTGCTGAGCATATACAAGGCGAAAAAGGTTTTGGATATGACCCTGTTTTCATACCCGAAGGTTCAGATAAAACTTTTGCCCAAATGGATCTGCAAGAAAAAAATGTATTCAGTCATAGAAGGAAAGCTGTTGATTTGCTGGTAGCATTTTTGAATAGAATGGAGATTAAATCATAATAATTGGATAAAGCAAGCAACCAAATATTTTCCGATTCCGACTTAATAGAGGGATGTTTAAGGGGAGATCGCCGGATGCAACAGGAGTTGTATCAGAGATTCGCCCCAAAAATGTATGCTGTATGCCTGCGTTATGCGGGCAATACCGAAGAAGCTGAAGATATCTTACAGGAAGGTTTTATCAAGATCTTCAATAAGATTGGCAGTTTTAGAGGTGAAGGTTCTTTTGAAGGATGGATCAGGCGGATCTTTGTAAATACGGCTATTGAACAGTTCAGAAAAAAGAATTACCTGAAACCTTTAACAGAGGTAGAAGAAAACACAGTTGAAGGAAAATACCTCTCTGTACTGGATACCCTTGCAGAAAAAGATATCATTCAGCTGGTTCAGCAATTATCTCCAGGTTACAGAACTGTTTTTAATATGTACGTAATTGAAGGCTATACGCATAAACAGATCTCTGAAATTCTTGGTATCAGCGAAGGCACAAGTAAATCACAATTATCAAGAGCCAAACTGATATTGCAGGACCTGGTAAAAACATTTATTGAAAAAAGAAGGAAGACAACCTGAAAATGAGCGAGAGTATAAAAAATAAACTGTCAGATTTTAAAGCCATGCCCCCTGAGGGTTGTTGGGACAGGATCTCGAATGCTCTTGATGAAGGAACTGCAGGACTGAAGGAAAGATTATACCATTATCACATACCGCCGCCACCATCGGCATGGAACAGGATAGCATCTTACCTAGATTCAGGAAAGCTAAACGGAAAAGTGGTACCTATGTTCTTAAGGTATCAAAAAACGATGCGTTATGCAGGTATGGCTGCAGTAATTATTGCCCTGGTCGTTTTTGCCTGGCCCTATTTCAGCAGGGTTGATGATCAAACACCTGTACCTGATTCAATTACCAGTACGCCTCTCACCAGACTTCCATCCAAAAATAAACCTGCTTAAGAAGATACAGAAAACACGGAAAATATTTCAAACTCCGTTAAAAAAGAATATACCACTATTGCAAAGAACCGGAAACCTGCAGAAAGAAATGAAGAAGATCATGAAGAACCCGAAATAATTGCAATGCTGGACTATGTCCCTTCAGCACCAGTGGAAAATGAAATACTGCTGCAGACAACTCCTTTTGATAAGTACATGATCTATACAGATGAAGCTGGTCATGCCATGAAGATGTCCAAAAAATTATTTGAAGCATTTGATTGTGCCACTAAAGAAATAGCATGCAGGCAAAAAATCAGGGACCTTCAGAATCGTTTTGCCTCTTCCGCCGTCAGTTCTGACTTTACCGGGCTTCTTGAAATCCTCAGGAATTTACAGGAAAATCAGTAATCTTGGCCATGAGCCGGATCAAACTCCAATTACCAGAGAATTTTAGCTTCTTTACTTTAATCCAAATAAGAATTACAGACATCAATTATGGAGGACATGTTGGGAATGATACCATTCTAACACTCCTTCATGAGGCAAGAATGCAATTTCTCAAAAACTCCGGCTATACCGAAATGGATGTAGAAGGCACGGGCCTTATTATGAGTGATGCTGCCATAGAATTCAAAACAGAAAGTTTTTATGGTGATACCATCAAAGCATTTGTAAAGGCAGATCATTTCAGCAGGGTTGGCTTTGATCTTTATTACAAACTGGTAAAACAGCATGATGAATCAATTATTGCTGCTGCCAAAACCGCTATGATCTGCTACAATTATCAAATAAGGAAAATAGTAAGTTTGCCAGAAGCTGCAAGGAAAAAACTAGGTATTTGAAAGATTCCATATTCTCCAGCTTTCTTCAGCCTGGAGAACAAGCATTTCATAACCATTCTTTATGATGGCTCCCTGCGCTCTTCCTTTTTTAAGAAATACCGTTTCCTCAGGATTATACACCAGATCATACAGCAAATGTTCTTTGCCAATGAATTGATATGGTATCGGCGGAAAACTTTCTATATCGGGGAAAGTGCCTAATGGTGAAGTATTAATGATCAGTTTATGCCGGCTGATCAAATCCCCTGTCAATTGCTCATATTCCAGGGAAGATCCGTCATGTATTTTCCGGCTTACAATTTCATATCCAATACCCAGTTTATTTAAAACATAAACAACTGCTTTAGCAGCACCGCCATTCCCAAGAACTATTGCATTACGGTGTTGAGGTTTCAATAATGGTAAAAGGCTTTTTTCAAAGCCAGGGATATCAGTATTATGCCCAATTAAAGTTCCATCAATAATTTGGATGCAATTGCAGGCACCTGCATCTTCTAAATGCAATTGGTTGAGATGTTTCAGAACAAGCTGCTTGTAAGGAATGGTAACATTCAGGCCTTGCAGATCGGGTGTGGATGCAACAAGCGCTTTTAATTCATTAACAGATTGAAGCGGGAAGAGATCATATGTGCAGTCACTGATCCCCTCCCTTCTGAATTTTTCTTCAAAGTATTTTTTTGAAAAAGAATGCGTAAGCGGGTGTCCTATCAACCCGAAACGTCTCATGCATTTTCCTTATTGAGGTAAAGATGAAAAGTATCGCCACGTAAACCTATCCGCATGGCTTCAAGCGGCAGCATTTCAGAAGGTGCAATATTTCCCAGATTTACATTAGCACCTAAAAGTTCAATAAAATATAATTGTTGCGCTTTTTGTGGAGCTTCCCAAATGATCTTATCTCCTGGTATCTGCGTTAAAATTTCCTGTACAAGACCCTCGCGCACCTCACCAGACCCCCTGTAAATACCTACATTACCGGCTTCTCTTGCTTCCGCTATCACATAAGTTGAACCGGCATTCAATTCTGCCCGCATCAATTCGATCCATTTGTAGGGAGGAATAATGTGCGCTGCATCTTTGCTGCCCACTTCACTAAGTACGGTTCCATACTGGGTTAGTTTTTCAATATATCCGCATTTTTCAGCGTGCGGAATATCAATTGAACCATCACTCACTTCCATATACGTGATACCATAATTTTTACAGACAGAAGCATAATCTTCAAACTGATTGCGGATCAGGAACGCTTCAAATAAAGTTCCGCCAAAATAAACTGGAATATTGTAAGACCTGTATACTTCAAGTTTTTTTTCAAGGTTGGGTGTAACAAAAGAAGTTCCAAATCCTAGTTTCACTATATCAACATGGGGATGCGAAACACTCAAAAAATTTTCTGCTTCATTCACACTTAAACCCTTATCCATTACCATGGTAAGGCCCGCGGCACGGGGTTTTAAATTACGGTCCGGGATTTGAGAAAGATTAAAATTCATCTTAGGTCGGTTGATTTATTTGGCCGCAAAAATATGATGAATTCATTGTTGCAGCCAGATTTATTTGGATGCCCTTTTGTATTGCGCAATAATATCCACTACCTGAGGATTTTGCAGTATAGGCGGATGCAACTGAATAAACTTCCTGAGGTGCTTGGGAGAAGTACTTAATGCTTTTTCAAGATAAAGTAGTGCTTCCTTTGTTTTATTCATCTGAAAAAGCACTGCGCTCAGGTAATACAGGAAGAGTGTTTTATTATTGGTATGACTTAATGCTGCCAGGGCCTGTTGCCTTGCTTCAGTATAATAACCAGCTACAAATAAACACCTGATCAAAGCTTCCCAACCCGATAGATTTTTGGGTCTTATACGCACAGCATTAGAAAGGTATTGAACTGCATCTTTATACTCATTAAGTTTAAGTTTACACTCACCCATCAAAAGATTGTATTCGTGTTGCTGCCTGTGGATCTTTAATGCAGACTCCAATTGCTTAACAGCACTTGTCCACAGGCCTTCATTAAAGTAAGTGCAGGCAACCTTATATAAAAGTTTGCTGTCATCCGGATTCAAATGCGATGCCTTACGGTAATGGAATCTTGCCTGTGCAAAATTTTTCATCCTGTCATAACAATGGCCAATGGCCTCATAGATCACTTCTTCCGGCTTGGATAATTCAAGCACTTTTTCAAGCGCCTCAATAGCTTCCTTATATTTTCTGAGTCTTATATATGCATCGCCTATGTTACGGTATGCATAATCAAATTTTTCATCAATTACAAGTGCATACTGGTAAGCATCTATTGCCTTTTCATACAATTTTAAACCCTGGTATGCAGCTGCCAGATTAAACCAGGCCAATTCATTGTACGGATTATGGTCTATGATTTTCAGATGAAGCTTTATACTTTCTTCATTGCGACCTGTAAAATCGGTCCAGAAACAAATTTTATAAAGCGCCTCCTCATTGTTTGGATCCGCTTCAAGTATCACTTTTAAACAATCAAATACTTTGTCAAACTCCTCATAATCATCGTATACATCGGCCAATTCAAAGAGCAGTTCTATCTTTTCCTCACCTTCAAAATGCCCAACAGCCAGTTCCAGGAGTTCTACAGCCTTATCCTGCATATCCATTGCCAGGTAAGCATCTGTTTTAAGTATGTAAAGATTGATATCCGTACCGTCAAATAATTCAGCCTTTTCCAGAATTTCAAGGGCTTCCCTGTATTTTCGAGTGGCTAGTAAAAGATCGGCTTTTCTAATGAGTAGTGAAGCTGAATAAGGGAAATATTCTATTGCAGTTTCTGCTGCTTCCAGCGCCCTTGAGATATCTTCCTGGTCATCAAAATAATCAATGATTTTTTCAAAGGCTTCCTCTTCAAAGAAAATACTGCCATGCCCGCTTCGGAGGTTATTATATTGTTTAAGCAGCTCAGTAATGCTTTCCCTGTCGTGATATGGATCGTTTGTCATCAATTACTTTCAACAAATTAGGTCATTCTTTAAAAAAAATCAGGTTTTCATGTAACATTTTCTCTACGGCTTCGTTAAATAAACTGTAAGAAACTGACTGGTGAGTTGACAGAATGTTAATTTTTTTATCTATATTTGTCCCAGAATGAACCCATCCGCCTCAATTAAACGCTTTATTAAGAGAAAACTGGCAACAGCTGTACTTGTTACAGCCTCTATGGCCTGTTTTGCAACGCTTGGCGACGGTGGTGGCAAAAAAAGCAATAGTACCAATACTGCACCAAAGTCTCACAAATTAACAGCAAAGAGTTTTTCTCTTCGCACGGGCTACAATTATAAGGCTAATAATCTTCTCGCCAACAAGCCTCCAAAATTTGTGATGATGAATACTGTGATTACTTATCAAAAGGGGAATGCCACTTACATTCTTCCATTGAAGAAAAAGGTTATACTAGATAAGATCAAGTTCAATCCAGCTCAAAACAGATTTTAATTTCCCAATTTACTTTCTGAATAGGTCATAACCCGGAACCCCGTTTTGGGTAAATCAAATTTTGAGGTGGGTACCGGACTAAAGCTGATCTTTGAAACAGTATAAGTAACTTTCTTATCAGGGGAATTCACCTCATATTCCAATGCCAGTCCTGGCAATGTGCGGGTTTCATATTGAAAATCCTTGTTTTCCGGTACAAGATCGGGCGTATACCACACCGTATAAATTGTTCCATCCTTTGTTTTACCAATTGCCTTTTTACAATTATAGCCAAGGATTGTTTTCTCGGGACCGTTCTCATAAGTATACAAAATTCCATCATTCTTCTTATTGGCCTCTTCCCAGTCTTTTTCAGTTAAAGTAATCATATACTTCTGCTCTCCGAATTCCTGAAGTATTACAATACTATCCTTGCTGTTATTAGGATGATGAATGGTGGTAAGTGTACCCAGCGGGCTTACCATTTCCGACCTGCTTTTATTACCCTTTATATAATTGGCCACTGTTGTTCCATCAAGGTAGTCGGCATTTTTTGGCTTATCGCTCCCGGTATTGATAACTATATCATAGGATATAGTACCCTCAGTGAGTTTTTTCTGCGACCGGGCAGACAAACTGAAAACAACACAAAACAGAATAAATACCGGTATGTATTTCATAATAAATTGTTATCGCACTAAAGACGTATCAAATATCGGCAATAGTTGCGTCACATGCCATAATCAGGAAAGCTTTAACGGCGGTTTTTGTTCTGCGTATCTTTCATTTTCTTTTGCTGCTCCTGCATCTGTTCCAGCCTTTCCTGCCATTTGGATTGCTTTTTGGGCTTTTTCCGGTTCACTTCCATCTTAGCCAGAATTTTATCATGATTGATGATGTAATTCTGGATCACAAACTGCAATACCAGTGTAATAATATTTGAAACAGTATAATACCAAGTAAGACCTGCAGGCAGGGAATTAAATACAAACAAAAGTATTATTGGAAAGAAATAGGGCATGTACTTTAACACCGGATTGTTTTGGTCTGGTGTCATACTCATGCTGTAAATAGAGATAAAAAAGCTTGTGATCACCGCAGTTATAGTAAATAAGCTAATGTGATCACCATAGAAAGGAATGCTGAAAGGAAGTGAAGCAATTGAGTCGTACTGCGACAAGTCGTCCGCCCATAAAAAGTTCTGACCTCTCAGTGCCACATTTGAATTAAAGAAACTATACAGGGCAAAGAAAATAGGGATCTGAAGTAAGGCCGGTATACATCCTCCTAAAGGATTTACGCCTGCTTCCCTGAATAATTTCATTTGCTCCATGCTCATTTGTTGCTGATCTCCGCCATATTTTGCTTTCAATTGCTCAATCTCCGGCCGCAGCACTTTCATTTTTGCCCCGCTCAGATAACTGGAGTAAGTAAGGGGTACGATCAATAACCGGATAAACAGTGTAAGCAAAACAATTACAATCCCGAAATTTGAAGTAAGTTTTGAGAACAGATCGAATATGGGGATCACGATCCAGCGGTTGATATATTTTACAAAAGCAAATATTCCTTCACCAAGATTCACCATATCCTCCATATCGTGCCCGTATTGCTTCAGTGTTTTATAATCTGTTGGACCATAATATAAGCTTAGTGGAATACTGACATTTTGGGACGCAGGCATTGGGTATTTCAGATTGGTAGATGCCTGAACTACTATATCACCTTTTTCAGGAGCTATCCATTGCATTGAACCAGATGAGAAACTTCCTTCACGGGAAACCAGGGCCGTACTAAAGAACTGTTGTTTAACTGCAACCCATTTTACCGGATCATTGAAATCTTTTTGAGTGCGGCTGGTGATCATGTAATAATCAAATTCATTATCCATATTGAAACAAACCCTTGACTGGGTTTTTTCATATGCAAGATCCTTTTGCAGCTGCAAAGCCTTATTATCCCATCTTAACAGCAGGGTATTATTCGAAAACAACTGGTTGGCCCCGTTTATTACCAGATTATAATCAACCATGTAATTGTTTGGCCTGAGTACAAACTGGTGTTCTATCGACTTCCCATCCGGATGCTGAAGTTTAAAAACAAGGGTTTGAGAGCCATCTGCATTTTTTACCACCGGTTCACCTGTAAAATAAAAATGGGTTATACTATCCAGCTGGTTAACACCGGTAATAATATCATAATCAATTTTATCAAATACGGTAGAAGCCAGATTCACATTTGAACTATCCGGTGCCTTAAAATTTTTGAGCTCTACAGATCTGGGTTGGGCGCCCTTATTGGAAAAAACAATTTTGATCAGTTCATTTTCCACCGTTACCAATTGCTCCTGCCCCTTTGCGGCATGGAAAAATATGCGGCTGCTGTCAACCACAGGTACTGCAATTGAATCCCTTTTCACCGTATCATTCCTGTCAGTTCTTACCTGTGCAGGTGGAGGTATTTGCTTAGACCTGGCTATGGAGTCTTTTCTGGCCTGTTCAATTTTCTGTTTTTCAAGTTTCATTTGTTCCTGGTTATTATACCAGAAAAATCCAAAGAACAATAAAGCAAGAATGATAAATCCTATTACGGTATTGCGGTCGAAATTCATTTGTGATCAGAGTTTTGAATGGTGGTAGTGTTTACCCTCTTTAAAAGGCGGCAAAGATAGGCAGATCAGGCTACAAGGTTAAAGAATTAAGCACTGCCAGGTTTATTCTACGTTAAATTTTAACCTGACATAGCCCTTTGCCCGGTTCTCAGATCATTTCACCCTGCAATAAAGGATTTTTACTCAGTTCTTTTTTTTCATTGTAATTTTTGGCAGCACCAACAAAGTGCACAAAAATCGGATGCGGTCTTTCAACCGTACTTTTTAGTTCGGGATGGTATTGGCAACCTAGAAAAAATGCATGATCCCTGATCTCAATGATCTCAACCAGGCCGGTTTCCGGGTTCCTTCCGCTGGCGATCATTCCATTCATCTCATATTGATCAAGGTATTTATTATTGAACTCAAACCGGTGACGATGCCGTTCATTAATGTGTTCCGTACCATATATGGTGTAAGCCAGCGTTCCCGGTTTTACTTCACAGGGGTAAGATCCCAGTCTCATGGTTCCACCCTTGGTTGTGATCTTTTTTTGTTCTTCCATCATATCAATTACCGGTTCTTCGGGTTTCTCAAACATTTCAGAAGACTGGGCATTGCGGATATGGAGTACATTCCTTCCAAATTCTATAACTGCCATTTGCATTCCCAGGCAAATACCAAAGAAAGGCAGCCCGGATTCCCTTGCATATTTGATAGCGGAGATCTTTCCTTCAATACCTCTTTGCCCAAAACCAGGTGCTACCAGTAATCCATCCAGGTTTTCAAGTTTCTCCGAAACATTCTCCGGTGTAATGAATTCTGAATGAATGGGAATCACCTGCACTTTGCATTCATTTACCGCACCTGCGTGTACAAATGATTCAAGTATGGATTTATAAGCATCCTGCAATTCCACATATTTCCCGATCAAACCAATGGTGATCTTTGCTTTTGGATATTTTAATTTATCCAGGAATTCTTTCCATTTTCCTAATTCAGGTTCACCGTACTGGGTAATATTCAGTTTTTTTAAAACGATGAGGTCCAGTTTTTCATTCATCATCAGCATAGGAACCTCATATATCGTACTGGCATCGGGTGCTTCAATAACAGCTTCCGCCTTGACATTACAGAAAAGCGCAATTTTCTTTTTTAAATCTGTGGTAAGTGGTTCTTCGGTTCTACATACAATTACATCAGGGAAAACCCCGCTTTCGCTCAACATCTTTACTGAATGTTGCGTGGGTTTTGTTTTTAATTCCTTTGCTGCCTTCAGATAAGGGATCAGGGTAAGATGAACTACAAGTAGGTCTTCATCGGGTAATTCCCATTGCAACTGACGAATAGCTTCAATGTAGGGTAAGGATTCAATATCACCTACGGTGCCGCCAATTTCGGAGATGATGATATCAAACTCGCCCTTCTGGCCAAGCAACATCATCCTGCGCTTAATTTCATCAGTAATGTGTGGAATCACCTGTACCGTTTTACCCAGAAATGCTCCTTCCCTTTCCCTATTTATTACAGTTTGATATATCCTGCCTGTGGTTACATTATTGGCCTGCGAAGTATATATATTAAGAAATCTTTCATAGTGACCCAGGTCAAGATCTGTTTCAGCTCCATCTTCAGTTACAAAACATTCCCCGTGCTCATAAGGATTCAGGGTACCCGGATCCACATTGATATAAGGGTCAAATTTCTGGATAGTAACCCTCAGGCCTCTGGCCTGGAGAAGTTTAGCCAAAGAGGCGGCAATGATGCCTTTACCCAGCGAAGATGTAACACCTCCGGTAACAAAAATATATTTAGTCATAACCTGAATATTCTGCAGTTTAGATAATTTATGATCTTAAAAGATGAGTAACGTTTATTCCCGCTTTGGATGCCAGATACCGGGAAGATTGCCAATCTGACCGTTGGAATTGGTCAATAGAAATTCCAGAAGGTCATGCAAACCTACAGGAAATTTTTTAACAGCTAAGCAGGAAAAGGAATTTTGTATAAAATATCTAATTTACCGGCCCATGCAAAAAATTTTATACCT
>CBIHLW010000037.1:0-12979 GCA_966210755.1 uncultured bacterium | reverse complement strand
ATATTGGCAAGATAACTTTCAATCCTGTGATCGGTTTGAGCAGAGCTGGCAGGACCAAAAGGTTCTGTTCCGTTATCAAGTTCTGTCTGACCAGGGAAAAGGAATCCTGAAGCATTTGCAGATACATAATTGTACTGGTATTTGTAATTCTCATGACCAGCCAATGCTCTGAAATTATGGTCGCCAAAATCTTTAGCCCAAGTAAGGATCTGGTTACCGGTAAGAGAAACCTGACGGTCGAATGTTTTTGTTGACCTTCCACCATTTGTATTTAATGGAGGATTGGTTGGTGCAGCATCACCATATTGGTTATTCTGATAATTTGTTTGATTGTCAGCCCAGTAATTCAAACCAAGGCTTGCTCTGAAACTGAAGTTTCTGAGGAATTTTATTTCACCAAAAACATTGGCATTACCAGTTGTTGAATTAGTGGAACGTTCATCAAGGTCAAGGGAACCAAGGAGATTTGATCTGCCCGCATATGGCCTTGTGCCCATTTGTGCAGGTGTACCCCAGTCAAGAGCAGGTTTACCGGTAGCAGGATCAATTACGAAATCACCAGTAGTCAGATCACGCTGCCAAACCGGATAGATAGGCCCCATTTGTCTTGAATAATAGAACGGGTTGGTTGTTGCAGTACCACCGTTAGGCACTACATCATTTCTTGAAAAAGATCCATCAAGATTAACACCGGTATTCAGCCATTTTGTAGCCTGGGTATTAACATTCATACGCAGGTTATACCTTTTGAAGCCAGAGAATTTGGCAGTTCCCTGTTCATTCAGGTAACCGGCAGAAAGGAAGAAATCACTTCTGTCAGAACCACCTGATACATTGAAATTAATATTTGTACGGGGAGCTGTTCTGAATAATACATCGCTCCACGAATCGTTCCACAATAATTGAGCGCTTGAGTTCAACATTCCTGTAACCGGATCTACTAACTGGTTGCCCGGAACGTTATACGCATTATATACAAGTCCGTTCGGACCCGTTAAAACATTGGAAGCGGAAACCCCCGCCTGGGCAGGTGTTTGTCCCTGTGATATATAGTTATTCTTGTAAGCTTCCCAGAACAATTCATAATATTCTTTGGGTCCTACCCTGTCATATTCAGGAATACCGCGGGTCATAATACCCTGGCGGATATTTGCTGTAGTAACCAATTGTCCTTTTCTGCCTTTTTTTGTCGTGATCATGATCACTCCGTTTGCAGCACGTGAACCATACAGGGCTGCAGCCGATGCATCTTTCAATACTGTAATGGATTCAATTTCATCAGTTGAAATGGAATTGATGGGACCATCATAAGGAATACCATTTAAAACATAAAGAGGAGAACTGCTCGCATTAACGGAACCAACACCTCTGATATAAATGGCAGCTCCGCTTCCGGGTGCACCACCACCATTGGTTGCAATGATACCTGGCACCAGCCCTTCCAGGGCGCGGGTTACTGATGTAACCTGTTGCTTTTGCAGTGTTTTGGCAGTAACTGTATTCTCAGATCCTGTAAATGCAGTCTTTCTTACAGTTCCATAAGGAACTGTAACCACAACTTCAGTCATGGTATCATTTTCTTCCAGTAAACTAATTGAATAATTAGTCTGGCTTCCAATAGTAACTTCCCTGGTCTGAAGACCAACTGAAGAAATAACCAGCGTCTGTGCATCAGACGGTACACTTAAAGTAAAGTTTCCTTCACCATTGGTAGTGGTTCCTACAGTCGTACCTTTTACAGTAACACTTGCATTGGGAACACCTACTCCTCTGTCATCTGTTACTTTACCAGAAATGGTACGATTTTGTGCCAGTAGCTGCGCACAGAACAGCAGCATGCCTAGCATAAAGAGCAGTAATCTTCTCATGTTTACTTAATTAATAATGGTTTAATAGATAATTGATCGAAAAAATGCCTAACCCCGGCATTAAACAGTCCAATAAGTATAGATAGACCAAACTCATTTGGTATTAGCTGCACGAATTTAACGGTTGGACAACAATATTTTTAGATTTTCTTAATAAAATGATTATTACTCAGCAGTTTACTTATATATTGATAAGCGGTCAGAAGCTTGTCCTGAAGGTGGATTACTCATTAAAGTAATTGATTATCAATAATTTACATCAAGTGCATAAAAAAATCATCGTATTTGTCAATATCAGAGAGCCAAATGGCTCAAATTGACAAAAGGATGACAAAGGGATAAAATAAAAAACCCCTGCCATTAGGCAGGGGAGTTTCTACTATAATTCAAGTTCTTAATAACCATCATTTTGTTGGGCGGCCTTATTCACATTCAATTCTGATTGTGGCACTGGCCAGATGTATTGAGGACTATTGGGTGCAATGGCAGGAGCAGTTCCCTTGGCAGGGATGGTCATATTCAGCCTCAACAGGTCCCTGGAACGGAATCCTTCTCCCAGCATTTCAATCCTTCTTTCTGTAAGTATCATGTCAATGAGTTGCTGACCTGTAGCCGGAACAAGTACTGTTGCTGCATCAGAACGTTGTCTTACCGCGTTTAACAAAGCAATTGCTTTAGGATCCAAAGCAGTAGTTCTGGCAAGCGCTTCAGCAAGATTCAGTAATACTTCAGCATACCTGATGGCAGGTGTATAATCAGTATTGGCTGTCCATTTTCTCAACCACAACTTACCTGAGGTTGTCTGATTGAAAGCACGGCGTGCGTCAGTTGCCGTCCAGCCGGCATTGGAAACAATTCCTGTTGCGCCCGTGTTAAGAGAATAATCACCATTACCGCCTGCCGATGAAGGACTGTAATATTGGTTGAGGCTGTTTTGCGTACCAGGCAGGTCATTAGCTGTAAAAGGAAATGATAAGATATTCTCCGCGGTTTGACCGTTTGAGCCAAAAGCCAGTGCGATATTGCTGATCAGCTGGTGAGATACGCCTGATGTAGTTGAAAATGGCGCCACAGCCTGCGGTGCCAGCTTATTTCCTTCAGTGATCACTTTTGCATAATCACCTTTATATAAATACACCCTCGTTTTAAGCGCAATGGCCGTATTCCTATGCGCACGGGTTACATTCAATGCAGCAGAGCCATGTGTAAGCGGAAGATTGGTTTCTGCAAAATCAAGATCACTGATGATAAGGTCGTAAACTTCGGCTACTGTTGACCGTTGTTTCTGATTATCACCAGATGAAACCTGCGCCTCGGTATATAATACCACGCCCGGCTTACTTCCACTGCCATCCCAATAAGGACGTGCATAAATAGTAACGAGTGAATGATAGAGCAGCGCTCTTATAAAACGGGCTTCCGCTTTATATTGATTTTTCAATGCATCACTTACTGGTGAAGCATCTACACCTTCAATCACTACATTCGCCCGGTTGATGGCTGCATATGCAGCACCCCAGAAATTCTGAACCTCGTTTGTAGTGGGTGTTACCGTAAAATTCCAGGTTGATAACTGGGTTACACCGTTCGCTGTTTCATTGATGAATTCTTCTCCCCTGGCATCCTGGTAATTAAAATAGCGGCCGCCATAGATCTGTCCAACCTTTGCTCCTGCATACACTCCGTTAACAGCAGCAAGTGTTCTTTCAGGTGTTGAAAATGCAACCGCATCTGATATCTGGGTTTGCGGCACGGGGTTCAGTAATTCCTTTCTGCAGGAACTGGTAAGAAATACCCCAGCCAGCAGTATAGAAGTTATTTTATATTTCATGATAAATTTTCTTTTGTGATTAAAATCCAATGTTAAGTCCAACGTTAATAGTGCGGGCAAGCGGCGCTGCATTCCTGTCAACACCCGGTGCGCCATTGCTTACCTGGTTAGCAACTGATTCACCATTACTCTGGATCTCAGGATCGAAACCTGAATAACCCGTAATTGTAAATGCATTCAAAGCAGCCACGAATAATCTTACACTGCCAAGACCAGTTCTCGTTACAAGGTTTTGCGGTAGTGTATAACCTAATGAAATATTTCTTGCTTTAATGAAATCTCCCTTTTCAACATTGCCTGAACTAATAAGGGCTGAACCGTTGGATACATTATCTCCAAATACCACCCTTGGCCATTCGGTTACATCTCCGGGTTTCGTCCAGCGGTCAAGTGCATCTTTTGCATTATTCCAGTTTCGGTTGTCATGCAAACCGGCCTTACTTCCATTGTAAACATAGTTACCTCCGCTAAAGAACAAAAGGATGTTCAGGTCAAAACCTCTGTAACGGAATGTGTTGTCAAAACCACCAAAGTATTTTGGAACAGACGGTCCGATGATAACTCCATCAGTTGCCTGATTGGGAGGCGTAACTGCCGTACCATCCGAAACCTTTGTCCAACGACTGGCTGCAGGTGCAGCATGGTTATACTGAACTTCAGTACCATCTTTCTTTACAAATATTCTTTGGCCATTTGCAGGATTGACACCTGTGGTTCTTACGGCAAGGAAACTACCAATTGATTCACCCACCCTGATGATGGAAGGCTGTTCAAGCCCACCGGTTGCCACAAATATGTCGGCATTATTATTTGCAAGCGTTAGCACTTCATTTTTAAGCGTGGTTACATTCAGGTTTGTGCTCCAGCTGAAATCTCTTTTGGAAATGATGTTTCCCCCAAGCGTTGCTTCTATGCCTTTATTCACCATGCTTCCTATATTCACAAGAATAGAGTTGCCGGGTATACCTCTTGATGGCGACTGTGGTTCTGCAAGTATCAGGTCATTGATGTCGTTCTTATAATATGCAAATTCCAGGTTGAACCTGTCCTGCAAAATTCCGAGGCTGAAACCAAGGTCAAGCTTTTTACTTTTCTCCCAGGTAAGATCTTCGTTGCCGGCCTGTGTAAATACAATGGTTGCATTAAGACCGTATAATCCAGCGCCAAAAAAGCTCTGATAGGCATAACTGTTGATGCCGGCAAAATTCCCAACCATACCGTAACTGCCTCTCAGCTTGAATGAGCTAAGTGTATTGCTAAAGGATGAACTTTTCCAAAAGCTTTCTTCGGAAACCATCCAGCCAACAGAACCACCATAGAAGGTGCCCCACTTATCTGCGAAGGCAGAATATCCATCACGCCTTCCATTGAAAGAGAGATAGTATTTTCTGTTGAGATCATAATTGATACGTCCAAAATAAGATTGCAGAAAATTTTCAGACAAGCCATTTCCGGATGGAACTATTTCCGTAAAGCCACCCTGGAATTCATCAAAGAACGGGTCGGACTGATTACGGCGGTCCGCACCCCAGCTGTTGTTCCTTGTGTATTGCTGTTCTGCACCAACCAACACATTCAATCCATGATTTTCATTGATCCTTGTGTCATAGTTCAACGTGTTCTGCCAGTTCCAGCGCCTCGGCCGTTGCAGTGTATTCTGGACCGCGCCATTGAACTGCATGCCATCGCCATGCATCCCGTTACGGAATTCCTCATTCACCACCACAAGGTGGTCTATTCCATAAAGTGTTTTAAAATTCAATCCATTGATCAGTCTTACCTGTCCATATAAATTACCAAGTAATCTTTGCGTATTGGATTCAAACCTGTTGAGGTCATTTAATAAAACAGGATTGGTAAAAGCAAGTGCTGATAAATTATTTCCCTGGCCTATTGTTCCTCCATTGATATTATAGGTACCATCATTTTTATATGGCCCAACATTGGGGGCCAGTCCAAATGCCAGACGTGCTGCGCCAGATGTATTGAAGGCAGCGCCTGTAGAACCCGTGTTCAGTCCTTCGCTTCGTGAATTGGTATAGTTAAAAGTACCACCTACTGTAATGCGGTCATTCACCTTTTGGTCAATGGTGAACCTGCCCGTCATGCGGTTAAAATTATTATTCCTGAACATACCTTCCTGGTCGGTAAACCCGGCAGAGAAATAATAATTGGTCCGGTCATTAGCTCCCGACACACTGATGGTATGGTTGTGTGAAAAGCCCTTGCGGTACACATGATCGTACCAGCGTGTATCTACCAGGTTACCATTGGCATCCGTCATTGTATAAAATCCTCTTGTGGTACCATTGGCCGGCGTGCCTGCATTGGCAAGCGCTTCATTCTTCAGATCTGTATACTCCTGTGCATTCAACACATCAACAAGATTGTAAGGTTCCGTCCAACCCGCCCATGTTTCATAATTTACTCTTGCACGGCCCGACCTTCCTTTTTTTGTGGTGATCAGCACTACTCCTGCCGACGCTCTTGAACCATAAATAGCTGCCGCAGAAGCATCTTTTAAAACCTCAATACTTTCGATATCTGCAGGATTGATATCTCCAAGCAGGTTATTTGACGCTGTACCACCGGCATCACCTGAAAAAGAAGGCACTCCATCAATAACGATCAATGGTGAAGAGCTCAAAGAAATAGAATTGGTACCTCTAACCCTGATGATGGGAGGATTGCCCAGAACGCCATTTGGGATGGAGATGTTCACCCCGGCTGCCCGTCCGGACAAACCCTGGTCAAAACTTTGAAGTGGCTGGTCCTTCAGTTTATTACCGCCGATCTGCGCAATGTTGCCGGTAACATCACGTTTTCGCTGGGTTCCATATCCAACTACCACTACATTTTCCATTGTTCTTTCGGCTGACCGCATGGTAGCATTTACCTGTGCATCATTCCCTATGGATACTTCCTGCGAGGACATATCAGCATAGGAAAAAACCAGGATGCGACCGTTAGCCGGAACAACAAGTGTGTAAGTACCATCACTGTTTGTGACTGTACCTGCATTTGTACCCTTAACGATTACTGAAACATTTGGAAGCGGGCTGCCTTTATCGTCGGTAACCTTTCCGGTTACGGAACGTTGAGCCCAGGATAGCATGGTCATAAGCATAAGCGCCACGCCTAAGCATAGAAATTTTCTCATGTGCATTTGTTTTATAATTAATATAGGATCGAGACTATATTATGAAGGGTGGCGGATTAGAAATTACTGACTCACTTATCCCTGTACAATGCTGTTTAAATAACAGACAAACCGTTTATAAAATTAGCTGCATTAAATATAACATACAGAAATAAACCAGACAAGTTTTATAATCCCATTCAATTTAGGGATGAGGATATCCGGTTAAAAATTTCAGCTATGCTTTGCTGTTAGTTTTGGTTTTATACCTGTACAACCCAATGATCAATGCCGGCAAAAGAACAAGATTGGCAATAGTGGCTGTAACCAGTGTGAGAGAAGTTAACCATCCCAGCGCCTTTGTACCTCCGAAGCCACTGAAACAAAAAATCACAAAGCCTGCTATCAACACAATAGAAGTATAAATAATACTTACGCCGGTGGAATGTATGGTTTCCACTACCGACTCTTCGGGGTCAGTACCATTTTTAGATTGCTGTTTATAGTTGACCAGGAAACGAATGGTAATGTCGATGGCTATGCCAAGCGCCACACTGAATACAAGTACGGTCGATGGTTTGAGGGGCACACCAGCCCATCCCATTACTCCACCTGTTATGATCAACGGAATAATATTAGGGATGAGGGAACAAAAAAGGATTCTCCATGACCGGAACAGGTATAACATACAAAGTGTAATAAGTAAGAAAGCCCAGATAACGCTTTCTTTCAGACCATTGATAATAAAACTGGATCCTTCAAGAAAAGTAACACTGCTCCCCGTGAGTTTTACATCATATCTGGAAGTATCAAATAACTGGTTGGCCTTTTGTTGCACGCTGTCAAGAATAAATGGTAATCTGGCACTGCCAACATCTTTCATATTAACACTGATCCTGGCTTTTTGCTTATTACTGTCCATGAAGCTTGACACCAGTTTTGTAAATGAATTCTGTTCAGTACCTCCCGTTAAATAAGGTGCCAGCGCAGGAAGGTCGTAATCGCCCGGCATGATATAAAAGCTGCTGTCTCCTTCAAAGAAAGCCTGCTTCGCAAATTTCAATCCTTCGGTAATGCTTAAAGGCCGGCCTATATACGGACGCGAAGAAAGGAATTGGTTCAGGGAATCAATTTTTTTCAGGTTGCCCAGGTTCCTGCTCACACCATATTTCTTTCTTGTATCAACTATGATCTCCAAAGGCATCACCCCTTTAAAATGATTTTCAAAAAACTTCAGGTCTGTATAGATCTTATCTGTTTTTGGAAGATCATCCACTATGTAGCCTTCACTTTTCAATTTGGTTATCCCGGCAATGGAAGCCACCAGTATAACCGCAGTTGATATGAAAATAAGCTTCCTGTGGTGCAATGACCAGCGTTCAAGCCTGTCGAGCCAGCGTAATAAACCAGCATTTTCAAGGTATTTGGTATGTCTTGCTTTGGGAACAGGCAAGGCATTCAAAGCAACCGGAATCAACACCAGTGAAATGAAGAACAAGGCCATGATATTGATTCCGGCCACTGCACCAAATTCTTTAAGTATCTCGCTCTTTGTAAGTGAAAAGACCGCGAAACCAATGGCTGCCGCAATATTGCAGAAAAGCGTAACCACTCCCATTTTACTGATCATGTTTTCCAAAGCGGTTCTCTTATCACCGGTTTCCCTGTAAGCTGAATGATACTTATTAAGGAAATATATACAGTTGGGAATTCCGATCACAACCACCAGCGGTGGAATCAACGCAGTAAGTAAAGTAATCTTGTAACCAAATAAATTCATCACCCCCAGGCTCCAGATCACGCCTATAATAACAACGGAAAGAGAGATCAGCATGGCGCTGACCGACCGGAAGAAAATCAACAATATGACGGCTGATAACAAAACGGAACCAATCAGGAACCAGCGCATTTCTTTTTGAATGCGATCGGCCATCATGGTCCTGATCAGGGGCAGCCCGCTAAGGTGTGATTCCAGTTTATGTTTTTTACTGAAAGCATCAGATAGTTGTACAATATCATTTACAACGGCAAGTCTTTTAGGTGAGTTTAATATCTTACAATCTATCCTTATGCCCATGAGCCAGGCATTGGTTTGCGGATTGTAAAGAAGCCCTTTGTAAAACGGGAGGCTCAAAAATAAATTCCTGCTGCTGTCTATCATTTCCTGTGTAAGCACCGTATCAGGGAATATTTGTACCGCCTGCAGCTTCTCCGATCCGTTTACCCTTTCAAGGTTAACAGCAGATGGAACTGAAATTACATCCGACACCCCATTTGTAGTTTTCAATTGCCTGTACAAACTATAATAATCATTGAAAACTTCTCTGTTAAACATGCGGTCGGACTGAATGCCAATAACAAGCAGATTCCCGTCTTCGCCAAACTGCTTTCTGAATTGCTGGTAATCGATGTATTTGGGATGGTCGGTGGGAATTGCCCTGGAAAATTCATAGCTCAACTGCACTTTACTGGCCTGCCAGCCTAAAAAAGCAGTAATACAAATTAAGACCGCCAGCCATAGATATCCATAACGTAAAATCAACCGGGCAAGAGTTCTCCACATGGGCTTGAATTTGCGCAAAGAAAAGAAATGATATAGAAAACTAAAAGGTTAAAAATAGAAAACGCCTTTCTCCTCCTTTCCTCTTTTAACCGCTTAGCTTTAAATCTCTTAGCTTTGAAAGGTGAGATACTGGCTTATATTTTTAATTTTTTCGTGCCTGAGAACCAGCGGCCAAACCAACTTTCCTCCGATAGGGGAATGGAGAGAACACCTGCCCTACCAGGGCACCATTGATGTTACAGCATCAGATAATAAAGTATATGCTGCCACACCTTATAGTCTTTTCAGCATTGAACTTTCAACAAAAGAAATTAACCGGATCAGCAAGGTGGCAGGCCTGAGCGAAACCGGGATCAGTGCCATTAAGTTTGATCCGGTTTCAAAAAAACTTTTCATTGCTTATACCAACAGTAATATAGACGTGCTTGATGAAAAAGGAATTCATAATATTCCAGAACTGGAAAGAGAGAACATCAGCGGCGATAAAAATATCTACCATATTTATACGGACAACCAACTTTGTTATTTATCAACCGGACTTGGTGTAATTGTGCTGGATAGTAAAAAATGGGAGATCAGGGATTCCTGGTTTATTGGCCAAAACGGTAGTTATGTAAAAACCAATGGCTTTGCTAAAAGCAATGATTTTTTTTATGCTGCTACAGATGAAGGATTAAAAAAGATAGCGGTCAGTAATAATAATCCTGCTGATTTCAACAACTGGCAAACCATTTCAGGCACCAGTGGTTTACCTGCCGGCCCTGCAAGGTCTGTTGTGCATTTCAATGGCAAAACCCTGATGTTGCATGCTGAAACAGTATATGAGGAAAGCGGAAATGGCTGGAATGTTTTTTTCAATAACGGCTGGCCGGTAGTTTCCATCAATGTTTCTGAAAACAAATTACTGATCTGCCAGCGGCAACCATCCGGCCAGAGCCAGGTTATTGTGATCCATACAAACGGATCTGTTCAAAACATCCAGCAACCGGAAGTGATCTCATTTCCGATGAAGGCCATCAGTGTCAATAATGAAATTTGGGTTGCAGATCAATTCGGAGGACTATCGCACTGGCAGAACAACAATTACGAAGTATATAAACTCAATTCACCTTTTGATATATCAACAGGGGGCATTTCAATCTTCAACAATACGGTATATGCCACTGCAGGTTCTGTAAATGAAGCCTGGAATTACCAGTACAACCGGAGTGGCATCTTCAAACTTTCCAATGGAACCTGGACAAATTATAATCAGTATAATTATCCCGTGCTGGATACGCTGATGGATTTTCTTACTGTTGCTGTTGATCCAAGGGATGAATCTTTATGGGCCGGTTCATTTGGCGGCGGGCTGTTGCATCTTACAAAGGATGGAAGCATTGAGATCTACAAACAAAATTCGCCCATTGGCGCCACTATTGGGGATCCTTCAAGTTACAGGGTTTCAGGACTTGCATTTGACAGGGATAATAATTTATGGATATCAAATTTTGGTTCTGCCCGGCCATTGCATGTACTCAAAAATGATGGAAGCTGGATGTCGTTTACCATACCATTCACTTTGAATATAAATGCAACTGCACAAATTCTGATTGATGATGCCAATCAGAAATGGATCGTTTCACCGCTGGGAAATGGACTGATCGTTTTTGACCATAACCAAACCATTGACGATCCCAATGATGATAAATGGAGAATGTACCGCCAGGGCGCAGGTGCCGGCAACCTGCCATCCAATGAAGTGCATTCCATTGCCACAGATAAATCTGGTTTTATCTGGATCGGCACCGGCGATGGTATTGCAGTAGTGCAATGTCCGCAGGATGCATTTATTTCAGGTTGCGAAGCTGTGTGGCCAGTGATAAAGGAAGGTGCTTTTGTCAATTATCTTTTTAAGGGACAGGAGGTAAGGAGCATTGCTGTTGATGGTGCAGACCGCAAATGGGTTGCCACATCAAGCGGAGCCTGGCTTATTGCGCCTGATGGAGATAAAGTGCTTGCTCATTTTACTGAAAATAATAGTCCCCTGCTGAGCAATGATGTAAAATCTATTGCTATCAATGGCAGCAGCGGCGAAGTTTTTTTTGTAACTGCAAAAGGCATTGTTTCATTCAGGGGAAGTGCCACAGAATCCTCAGAAACAAAAAATAATGTTTTAGTTTTCCCGAATCCGGTGCCTCCTGACTATGCCGGCACTATCGGAATAAAAGGACTGCCGGAAAACAGCACGGTAAAGATCACTGAAACTAATGGCAGGCTTGTATATCAAACAAGATCTCTTGGCGGGCAGGCCATATGGAATGGCAGGACCTACAATGGATCAAAACCTTCAACGGGTGTTTATCTGGTTATTGCAGTTGATGATTCAAAAACGGAAAAGGTGGTAGCCAAAATTGTATTTGTATCGAGGTAATGGTTGAAATGCATTAAATGATTCATAAAACAAAAGGCATCATCCTGCGTTCGGTAAAATATGGAGAAACCAGTTTGGTGATCTCCATATTCACTGAATTAATGGGATTGCAGTCTTACCTGGTAAACGGTGTAAGATCCACATCATCAAAAGGTGCATCCAAAGCAGTTTTTTTTCAACCATCAGCCATACTTGACCTGGTAGCCTATCATAATGAATTTAAAAACCTGCAAAGACTTAAAGAATATAAATGGGCATATATATACCAGCACGTTCTCTCTGATGTAAAAAAAAATGCGGTTGCTTTATTCATGATCGAATTATTGACCAGGTGCCTGAAACAACCCGAACCCAACCCGGATCTTTTTTATTTTACTGAAGATGCGCTGCACCATCTTGACCGGGCAAATGATACCGTTACTGCTAATTTTCCAATGTTCTTTGCCCTGCAGCTTGCCGTTTTTTTTGGTTTTCGCATCAGTGATGAATTTTCTGAAACACACCCGTTCCTTGACCTGGCTGAAGGAAGCTTTGTGGATCAACAACCAAAGCATCCTCATTTCCTGCAGGACAGGGAAGCAGCAGCTGTATCGCATATTCTTAAAGTAATGAACCCGGAAGATCTTGCTGAGGTAATTTTGAACAGGGAAACAAGAAGAAAGATCATCCATGCGCTGGAAACCTATTATTCCCTGCAGATCCAGGATTTTGGCAATTTGAAAACATTGCCGGTGTTAAAAGAAATTTTAAACTGAAAGCATCCTTTGTGCAGTTAAATTTTCTTCATCGATCAGAACAATTCCCGGCCTTTTGCCTTTTTCAAAACTACCAAGCACCCGATCCATTTTTAAAGCGTTCGCTCCATTCCACGTGGCCCATTTCAACATTTCTTCCAGTGGTACTGATTCAAAATTCTTTTTGATGGTTCTGATCTCACTCATAATATCCAATGAATGATTACTTGCAAGGCTGTCGGTTCCCAATACAATTTCACATTTGTTTTCCCGGAACAGATCTACAGGAGGAAGGGTTTTTTCAATGTACAGGTTGGCGTTGGGACATAGACAAAAAAATGTTTGTGCCTTCACCAATTTCTTTTCACTGACCGACCTTACCAATTCAATATCGGCCTGGCTTGTAAAACAATTGTGAACCAGAATGATAT